>JBIIFR010000039.1:0-8212 GCA_044237215.1 Gaiellales bacterium | reverse complement strand
CAAGGCGTGAGTTCATGCCGATCTGCGTGAAGGTGCGCTTGTCCTTGGAGCCGTGGAAGCGCAGCTCACGAATGCGCTCGGCCACGTCGGCGTCGTTCGTGGTGACGAGCCCACCGTCGCCGAAGCCACCCAGGTTCTTGGTCGGGAAGAACGAGAAGGTCGCGATGTCGCCGATCGCGCCGCAGCGCGTGCCGTCCAGCGAGGCGCCGAAGGACTGCGCGGCATCCTCGATCAGGAGCAGGCCCGCGGCGTCGGCGATGGTCCGCAGCTCGCGCATCGGCGCGGGGTGCCCGAACAGGTGCACGGCCATGATCGCCTTGGTGCGCTCGGTCACGGCGGCCTCGACCGAGGCCGGATCGAGCTGGTAGGTGGCCGCATCGATATCGGCGAAGACAGGAGTCGCGCCCACCACCGCGATCGCCTCGGGGGTGGCGTAGAAGGTGTAAGCGGGGCAGATGACCTCGTCGCCGGGGCCGATGCCGTGCGCACGCAGAGCGAGGATCAGCGCGTCCGTGCCGTTGGCGACACCGATGGCGTGCGCGACACCCAAATCGGCTGCGGTCTCCGCCTCGAAGGCCTTGACGTTCGGCCCGAGGATGAACACGCCGCTGGTGATCACCTCGCCCACGGCGGCGGTGATCCGCTCATGCAGCGGCGCCCACTGGCCGCGCAGATCCATCAGGGGTACGCCCATGGGTGGCACGATACCGCCACGCCCGGGATGGAGCGGTAGGCTACAGGGCGTGTCCGAGCTCCCGCGCATGGTCGTCGACGCCACCGGCGTCGACGAGATCACCGCCGCTGCTCGGGCCACCGGGCGCTGTGCGCTCGACACCGAGTTCCTCTGGGAGAAGTCCTACGCCCCGCAACTGTGCCTCGTGCAGGTGGCTGTCGGCGAGACGATCTGGCTGGTCGACCCACTTGAGGGCGCGCCGCTCGAGCCGCTCGGCGAGCTGATCGCCGATGCCTCCGTGCAGAAGCTGATGCACGCGCCGTCCGCTGATCTGATCGCCTTCGGCCTGCACTTCGGCTCGGTGCCGGCCAACGTCTACGACACGCAGGTCGCCGCCGGCTTCGTCGGCCTGACCGCTAGCGCGAGCCTCGACCGGTTGCTCGACGCCGTGCTGAAGGTGCGCCTGAACCACAACGAGACGTTCTCCGACTGGAGCCGCCGCCCGCTCAAGGCCACGCAGCTCGAGTACGCGGCCGACGATGTGCGCTACCTCGCACCGCTCGTTGACGAGCTCGAGCGTCGACTCGTCGAGCGCGGCCGCGACGGCTGGGCGCACGCCGAGATCGAGCGTCGGTTCTGCACGTCGGAGGCGGCCGGCGGCGACCCCGAGCGCGCCTACCGCAAGGTGCAGCGGCGCGGCAAGCTGTCGCCGCAGGCCCAGGCCGTGCTCGTCGACGTGGCCGTCTGGCGCGAGCAGCTGGCGCGCCGTCGCGACCAGCCGTCCGGCTGGGTGATGAAGGACCCCACGCTCGTAGAGATCGCCCGCGCAGCTCCGCGCACCGTCGAGGACCTGCAGCAGATCCGCGGCCTCGGCAAGAGCCTCGGCGAGCGGGAGAGCGGCGAGCTCTTGGCCGCCGTCGCCCGCGGCCTCGAGCGGGAGCCGCCGGCGTCCGAGCGGTCGGTGCCCCAGCGCGTCGCCCGTCAGGTCGACGCCGTCGCGACGCTCGCGGTGCCGATGGCCCGCATCCGCTGCCAAGATGCCGATCTCGCCCCCGAGCTGGTGGCCAACCGGGCCGATCTCGACCGCTTCCTGGAGGCGGTCGTGGCGGGCGAGGATCTCTCCGTGCTCCCGCTCGGTCAGGGCTGGCGCAAGGAGCTGCTCGGCGACATCCTGATCCGCCTCGTGGCCGGCGAGATCAGCCTCTCGCTGAACCAGACGGCGCCGTTCCTGAACGTCGAGGAGCGCTGCTAGCGATGCGACGCGTCGGCGTCGGCGTCGGCGTCGCGGTGTTCACGCTGCTCGTGATCGGGATCCCGACGGACCTGATTCCGAATCCGATCTTCATACGGAAGATCGATGCGCCCGCCTGGGCATGGCCCGTCGCGATCGCGACCGCAGTGCTGGCGGGTCTGCTGATCGCCCTCCCCCGCCCGACCAGCTGCCGCCCGGCAACCCGCACCGGCATCATCGGCGGCGGGATCGCCTACTTCGCCGTCGGCTGCCCGACCTGCAATCACCTGGTGATGCTGGCGCTCGGCGCGACCGGTGCGCTGGCGTGGTTCGCGCCGATCCAGCCCTACCTCGCGCTGATCGGCCTCGGCATCCTCGCCGTGGCGATCGGCCATCGGCTCTGGCTGCTGCGCTCCGCAGCTGCGACGAAGGGGTCAGACCCTTCTGTCGCATGACTGCAGGATCCGCACGAACCACGGCAGGCGCTCTGGCTGTCATGCGACAGAAGGGTCTGACCTCTTCGTCGCACGAACTACGGCAGGCGCTCTGGCTGTCATGCGACAGAAGGGTCTGACCCCTTCGGCGCACGCTTAGTCGCAGCTAGACCGACTCGGCGACCGGCGCGGCGCGCAGCGACGCCTCGGGATCGTCGTTGACGACGCGGTAGTACGTGTCGCGCTGGATCGGCTTGTAGCCCGCGTTGCGGATGACCCGGCAGAAGTCCTCGGCGGTGGCACGGTACGTCGTGCCCGCACTCGAGACGACGTTCTCCTCGAGCATGACCGAGCCGAGGTCGTCGGCACCGAAGTGCAGGGCGACCTGCCCGATCTTCATGCCCTGCGTCACCCACGACGACTGGATGTGCGGGATGTTGTCGAAGTAGAGACGCGAGATGGCCTGCACGAGCAGGTACTCGAACGACGTCGGCGTCTCGTTGACGGTCTTGCCGAGCTCCGTGTTGTCCGGCTGGAAGGTCCACGAGATGAAGGCGCGGAAGCCCGGCACCTCGTCCTGCAGCTCGCGCAGGCGCCGCATGTGCTCGACGCGCTCAGCGAGCGTCTCGACGTGGCCGTACATCATCGTGGCCGACGTCGTCATGCCCTGGCGGTGCGCCTGGCGCATGACCTCGAGCCACTCGTCGCTCTTCGTCTTCTTCGGGGCGAGGATCGTGCGGACCCGGTCGACGAGGATCTCGCCACCACCGCCGGGAATCGAGTCGAGGCCGGCGTCGCGCAGCCGGGAGATCGTGTCGGCGATCGACAGGCCCGCGCGGCGCGAGATGTACGTCACCTCGGGCGGCGAGAGCGCGTGCATGTGGAACGTCGGGTAGCGCTCCTTGACCGCACGGAACAGCTCCTCGTACCAGTCGATGCCGAGCTCGGGGTTGTGCCCGCCCTGCATGAGGGCGCCGGTGCCGCCGATGGCCAGCGTCTCCTCGATCTTGCGAAGATCACCTGCTGCGGCAGGACATAGCCCTCGCGCGCGTCGCCCGGCTTGCGGTAGAACGCGCAGAAGTTGCAGTCCGTCACGCAGACGTTGGTGTAGTTGATGTTCCGGTCGACGATGTAGGTGACCTCGCCGGGATTCGCCTTGCGGTTGCGGATCTCGTTGGCGGCGGTGCCGATCGCGACGAGGTCGCGCGACTGCATCAGCGTCAGCGCGTCGGCGTCGGAGAGGCGCTCGCCGCTGAGCGTACGGTCGAGGATCTCGCTGACGGTCCGGGTGGTGTCGACGACGGCCATTACGCCTGCGCTCCGTGGTGGCGGGCCCCAGCGAAGACGAGCGCGGGGGCGGTTTCGATGATGCCGGCCTCTGCGGCCAGTTCGAAGTATCGCTGCAATCCCTCGCGCTTGCGGTCGGTGAAGCGGTACTGGAGGTGCTCGAAGTAGCGCGCCAGGAAGCCGGCCGGAAAGCCGTAGCGCGTGGCGGCGGCCTCGGCGACGAGGGCAGCATGCTCGGAGGCGTCGGCCACGGCGGAGGCGAGCGCGTGGTCGAGCGCGAGCAGACGCTCGCTGTCGACCGTGCGACGGGCGGCCCAGACGGCGAAGACCATCGGCAGTCCGGTGCGCTCGAGCCAGAGCTGGCCGAGGTCGTGATGCGGCGTCGGATCGTCGATCGCGGAGCGCAGCGCCTCGTCGCCGATCAGCAGCGTGGCGTCGGCGGAGGAACCCTCCGTGCGAATCTCAGCCCGAGGGAACAGCACCTGCACGAGCGCGACCGAGGCGGCACTCTGGCTGGTCACGGCGATCGACTGGATCGCCGGCAGCGGCACGTCGGTGACGAGGTTGACGGAGTCGACCTCGCCCTCCGAGGCGATGCACATCGACGGGAGCAGAATCCACTCCTCCGCGTGCTGGGCGTACGCGATGCTGGAGACGTTGGCGACGTCGAGCTCACCGGCGGCGAGCAGCGCGTTGAGCTGCGTGGGCACGCCGAGGGTCTCCTCGATCATGCCGGCCTCGAGCCGATGCTCGAGCGACCACGCCAGCGGGAACGTGTTGATGAAATCGACGCGACCGACGCGGAGCGGGTTCACGGGTCCCACCGTCGCAGCTCGTTGTAGAACGTATCGCGCTGCACTGGGATCTTGCCGGCCTCCTGAATGACGCGGACGAGGTCCGCGATCTTCTCCTCGGTCGGCGTGACGGCACCGGCGGCGTGGGCGATCTTCTCCTCGACGACGGTGCCCTGGATGTCGTTGGCCCCGAAGGACAGGCCGACCTGGGCGAGCGGCGTGGAGATCATGATCCAGTACGCCTTGACGTGCTCGATGTTGTCGAGCATCAGCCGCGAGACGGCGAGCATCTTGAGGTCGTCCTGCCCCGTCGAGAACTTCCAGCCGCGCCGCTCGAACACCGTGTTCTGCGGGTGGAACGGCAGCGGGATGAAGGCCATGAAGCCGCCGGTCTCGTCCTGCAGGTCGCGCAGCGCGAGCAGGTGCTCGATGCGCTCCTCGTACGTCTCGACGTGGTTGTAGAGCATGGTGCAGTGCGTCTTGAGGCCCAGCCCGTGCGCGATGCGGTGCGTCTCGAGCCACTGTGCGCCCGGCTCCTTGCCCGGCGCGATGATCTTGCGCACGCGGGGTGCGAAGACCTCGGCTCCACCGCCCGGCAGCGTGTCGAGGCCAGCGGCGATCAACTCGCGCAGCACCTCCTCGTGCGTCATGTCGCACGAGCGGGTCATGTGGTGGATCTCGGACGCGGTGAACAGCTTGAGGTCGACGCCGGGCAGGCCCTCCTTGAGGGCCCGCGTGATGTCGGTGTAGTACGAGAAGTCGAGGTGCGGGTTCTCGCCGCCGACCATGTGGATCTCCGTGAACTCCTGATCCTCGCGGACGCGCTGGGCGTGCGCGACGAGGTCCGGGATGTCCCACATGACCGCGTCCGCCTGCTTGGAGGTGCGGGCGAAGGCGCAGAACTTGCACTTGACGCGACAGATCGTCGTGTAGTTGAGGTACAGGTTGTTGACGAAGAAGACCTCGTCGGTGCCGCCGCGGTTACGGCGGGCGAGGTCGGCCAGCTCGCCGAGCTCGAGGATGTCGTGCGATTCGAGCAGCGTGATGCCGTCGTCGAGGTCGAGGCGCTCGCCCGCCACGACCTTCTCGCGGATCTCCTGCAGTGCCGTAGTTCGAGTGGTGGTGGCCATGGTGTCCTGTCCTAGGTATCGCGATCGACTACGCCACGGACGACCATCCGCAGCGGCGCCGTGTCGAGGTCTCCCTGAATCCGATCCAGCGTCTCCTCCGCGGCCCGCACAAGGTCGCGCGCGGTCTCCCGCGCCTCGTCGAGCGCGCCGGTGGCCGCGACGCGCTGCAGGAGCGGCAGCACCTCGTCGGCGGGCGGCTGGGTGCGCAGCGCCGCGGCGATGCCCTCGTCGAGGCGTGCGGCGAGGAGCAGCGGCAACGTGGCGGTACCCCCGATCAGATCGGTGCCGAGGACCTTGCCGGTGGCGTCCGAAGTGCCGCTGCAGTCGAGGATGTCGTCGGCGACCTGGAAGGCGATGCCCAGCAGGCGGCCGTAGTCCGCGAGCGCCTCGGCGTCGGCCGACGACAGGCCACCGAGCCGGCCACCGAGCCCGCAGGCCGCGGCGAATAGGCGGCCGGTCTTGAGGGTGCAGCGCTCGAAGTACTGCTCGGGCGTCGTCGCCGGATTGCGGGTCTGCTCCATCTGCAGCGCCTCGCCCTCAGACAGGCCGAGCGCGGCCTGAGCCAGCAGGGACAGGCATTCGAGGTCGCCGGCCTCGGCGAGGACGGCGAAGGCGCGGGCGAACAGGAAGTCGCCGGTCGCCCCGGCCACCTTGTCGCCGTGCTGCGCCCAGACGGTCGGCCGGCCACGGCGCAGCGAAGCATGGTCGAGCACGTCGTCGTGGACCAGCGTTGCCATGTGGACGAGCTCGACGGCGCTGCCGGCACGGACGAGGTCATCCGTCTCTTGGCCGGCGGGCGGCGCCGACAGGAGGACGAGCAGCGGACGCAGCCGCTTGCCGCCGGCCGTCAGCGTGTCGGAGGCCGTGGCGGCCGTCGAGCCGCCGACCCAGGCCACGTCGTCGCCGAGGCGCCGTTCGACGCGGACGAGGTACTCACGGATGCCGGGCAGAGCGAGCAGGTCGGTGAGCGTGGCGGTACTCATGCGTCGGCCCGCGGCACGGTGCCGACGTGGAGGGCGACGATACCGCCGCCGAGGGTGCGGAAGCGCACGTCGCGCAGGCCGGCCTCATACATGAGGTGTGCCAGCGGCGTGGGACCGGGGAAGCGCCGCACGGAGGCGGGCAGGTAGGTGTAGGCGGAGTCGCCCTTGCGGTCGATGACGCGCCCGACGCCCGGCACGAGACGGTCGAACCAGAGCCGGTGGAAGCCGGCCAGCGGTCCCGACTCGGGCGTGGTGATCTCCAGGCAGACGACCTTGCCGCCGGGGCGCACGACGCGGGCGAGCTCGCGCAATCCGCCCGTCAGGTCGGCGACGTTGCGGATGCCGAACGCGACGGTGGCGGCGGCGAACCGGTCATCCTCGAACGGCAGGTCGAGCGCATCGCCGTTGATCAGCGACACCTGGTCGAGTCCCTTGCGGACAACCTTGCGGCGACCGATCTCGAGCATGCCATCGGAAAAGTCGACGCCGATCACCTCGCCGTTTGGGCCAACCCGCCGCCCGAGCTCGAGCGAGAGGTCCGCGGTACCGCAGCAGCAGTCGAGCACGCTGGCCCCCGCGCCGACCTCGGTCGCATCGGCGGCGAGGCGCCGCCAGCGGACATCGAGCCCTGCCGTCATCACGCGATTCATCGCGTCGTAGGGCCGGGCGATGCGGTCGAACATTGCCTGCACCCGCTCAGGGGGCAGCGTGCCCTCTTCGGCGCCGTACCTGACAGGGAGGTTGTCCGTGCTCATGCGCTCCCCCAGCGTTGCAGCAATGCGTGGTCGATGCCGCAGAGGTCGAGCACGCGGCCGGCCACGAAGTCGACCATTTCCTCGACCGACGTGGGATGGGTGTAGAAGGCGGGCATCGCGGGGGCGACCAGCGCGCCCGCCTCGGTCAGGGTCGTCAGCGCGCGCAGGTGGAGGACCGACAGTGGCATCTCGCGCGGGACGAGCACCAGCGTGCGACGCTCCTTGAGCGCCACGCTGGCGGCGCGGTGGATGAGGTTGGCCTGACTGGACGAGGCGATCGTCCCGCACGTGGCCATCGAGCAGGGGCAGATGACGTAGGCATCGACTTTGGCCGAGCCGGACGCGTAGGGCGCGAACCAGTCGCGCTCGCCGTACAGCGTCGCGCCCTCGCCGCCGTACTCGGCGACAAAGCGCTCCACGGCCTCAAGCGGCGGGATCGTCTTGTCCCGGTACACCTCCCACGCGATCACCTCGCCGGCCGAGGCAGAGGCGCAGACGCCGACCTCCGCCCCCGCGGCGGCAAAGCCCTGCAGCAGCCGGGCGGCGTAGGGAGCGCCCGAGGCGCCGGTGATTCCGAGGAAGACATGCATCAGCTGGGGGGGTCAGGATACCGAGATTCGGCAACTGCTCTGCTCTTCGCAGCAGCGCGAGGTCCGGCCGCGGCAGCCCGTAGCGGGCCACAGACGAGGAAGGGCCGGGTGCTGCCACCCGGCCCTTCGTCTGCAGTGCGTGATGCGGAGCGGCGCTAGCCGGCTGCGGCGACGCCGGCGAACTCGCCGCCGGCCTTCTCACAGGACGACGGATAGGTTTCCGCGGCGGTGGCCGCCTCCGGCCCCTTCTCGCCGGCGGCGGCGCCCGAGTGGGTCGCGACGTAGCCGGCCAGACAGGAGATCTGATCCTCGTTGTACTGCGCGCTGAAGGCGGG
>JBIIFR010000038.1:0-8296 GCA_044237215.1 Gaiellales bacterium | reverse complement strand
TGCCCGAGCCCGTGCAGCACCTGATCGGGATGCAGGAGCTGCGGCTGACGGCCGCGCCGCTCGGCACGGTGGTCATCCAGGTCGGTCGGGATGGGGCGCGGATTCTGGGCACCAAGCTGTCGCTCGGTGAGGCGAAGGTGCTGCGCGATCGCATCGACGGGATCATCGCGACGCCGGCCAAGGACGAGCTGCGCCTGCCGGTTGGGCAGTCCGGCTCACCGATCGAGCGGGCGCGAGAGTTGGCCGATGCTATTATCGGGCTGCGGTCGGAAGCGTCCTGAGGGACGCAGTATCACCGTTCGTACAGCGATCTCATCACCCTCCCGGAGTCCCGTCCCTTATGCGCAAAACTCTCTCGCTCGTCGCCCTGCTCGCCGCCCTCGCCCTGCTGGCCACCGCCTGCGGTGGCAGTGACGACGCGAAGAGCGAGAAGCCGACCGTCCCGGCCGGCGCCGTCGCCGTCGTCGGCGACGAGACGATCACGCAGGAGCAGTTCGACGCGCTCTACACCTCGGCCGTCAAGCAGGGCACCGCGAACGGCCAGACCGCGCCGAAGAAGGGCTCCGCCGAGGAGAAGACCCTCCAGCAGCAGGTCCTGCAGAGCCTCGTGCAGAACGCCGAGATCGAGCAGGAGGCCGTCGCCAAGGGCATCAAGGTCGACGACGCCAAGCTCCAGGAGGACCTCAAGGCGTTCAAGGCCCAGTGCTGCCAGGACAAGCAGAAGGCCTACGACAAGTACCTCAAGGAGCAGGGCCTCACCGAGGAGCAGTTGCTCGAGCAGTTCACCCTCCGCCAGCAGGCGCAGTCGCTCTACGACAGCGTCACCAAGGACGTCAAGGTGACCGACGAGCAGGCGCAGAAGCAGTACGACAAGGACAAGGCGACGAAGTACACCACCGCCGAGTCGCGCAAGGTCGCCCACATCCTGCTCGACGTCCCCCCGAAGGGGAAGGCCACCGCCGCCGACTGCGTCAAGGCCGAAGAGGTCCTCACCGAGGTCGAGGCCAATCCGGGCGACTGGAAGGCGCTGGTCAAGCAGTACTCGGCCGATCCGGGCTCCAAGGACACCGGCGGCGAGTACACGATCACCAACGACGAGAACTGGGACGCCGACTTCCGCAAGGCGGCCTTCGCCCTGAAGAACACCGGTGACATCACCGATCCGCCGGTCAAGTCGCAGTTCGGCTGCCACATCATCAAGGCGCTCGGCCCGGTGACGGCCGCGACGACGCAGCCCTTCGCCGACGTCAAGCAGCAGATCATCGACGAGCTGTCGCAGACCAAGAAGAACGAGGCCGCCACGAAGTGGTTCGAGGGCGTCCAGAAGTCCTTCGAGGCCAAGACGGCCTACGCCAAGGGCTACTCGCTGCCGCCGCAGCAGACGACGTCCACCACGACCGCCGAGTAGTGCCGCCGCGACGTGTGGTCGCGCTCGGCGGGGGTGACCCCGCCGGCGTGCCCGCCGTCGCGCTCGAGGAGCTCGTGGCGGCCGGCGTGGCGGACATCCGCTGCGCCGAGCTGGTCGCGTTCCTCGCCGATCGCGGCGTGCGGCACGACGCCTCGGCGCCGCTGATCGCCGCCGACGACCTCGCCGCCTGGCGGCTGGTTCGCGACGATGCCGCGCTCGTGCCCGCCCTGGAGCCGGAGGCGCTGGCGGCGCGCGCCACCGCGCAGGCGCTGGGACGGCTTTGGGAGATCACCGTGCGGCTCCGCCGCGACTGCCCCTGGGACCGCGAGCAGACGCCGGCGACGATTGTGCCGCACACGATCGAGGAGGCCTACGAGCTGGCCGACGTCGCCCTCGCGGGACCGCCCGACGCCAAGCTCGTCGACGAGCTCGGCGACGTGCTGTTCCAATCGTTCATCCTCAGCGTGATGACCCGCGAGGCCGGGGCCGGCGACCTGTCCGACGTGGCCGAGGGCATCGCCGAGAAGCTGATCCGGCGTCATCCGCACGTGTTCGGCGAGGTCGAGGCCGCGACGACCGACGCCGTGCTGCGCAACTGGGAGGGCATCAAGCGCGAGCAGGAGGGGCGCGAGGGGATCTTCCACGACATCCCGGCCTCGCTGCCGACGCTCCTGCAGGCGCTCAAGACGCAGAAGCGCGCCGCCGCCATCGGCTTCGACTGGGCCGAGTGGGGTGGAGCCGAGGCCGCCACGCGCGCCGAGCTCGACGAGCTGGTCGAGGCACTGGCCCGGCACCCCGTCGACGGGGCGGAGCCCGCTGCGGACGTGCGCGACGAGGCCGGCGACGTCCTGTTCGCCGCCGTCAACCTGCTCCGGCTGATCCGCGTCGACCCCGAGACCGCCCTGCGCGGCGCCGCCGGGCGCTTCCGCGCCCGCGTCGAGGGGGCCGAGGTACTCGCCGCGGAGCAGGGTGCCGACTTCGGGAGCCTCCCGCTCGCGGAGCAGGAGCGGTACTATCGCGCCGCGAAGGCGCGGCTCGCCCGCCCACCCCGAGAAGGAGCACGATGAGCGTCATCACCTCGATCCACGGCCGGCAGGTCCTCGATTCGCGCGGCAATCCCACGGTTGAGGTTGACGTGGTCCTCGCGGGCGGTGCACGTGGTACCGCGGCGGTCCCGTCGGGTGCCTCCACGGGCCAGTGGGAGGCGGTCGAGCTCCGCGACGGCGGCGACACCTGGATGGGCAAGGGCGTTCTGCAGGCGGTGGCGCACGTCAACGGCGAGATCGCCGCGCACCTCAAGGGGATGGAGGCGGGTGACCAGCGCGCCATCGACGCCGCTCTGATCGACCTCGACGGCACTCCCAACAAGGGCCGCCTCGGCGCGAACGCCATCCTCGGCGTGTCGCTGGCCAGCGCCCATGCTGCCGCGGCGGCCAACGGCGTGCCGCTGTACGTCCAGGTCGGCGGCGCCGATGCGCACGTCCTGCCCGTGCCGATGATGAACGTCATCAACGGCGGCATGCACGCCGACAACGCGCTCGACCTGCAGGAGTTCATGATCATGCCGGTCGGGGCGCCGAGCTTCGCCGAGGGCCTGCGCTGGGGCGTGGAGACGTTCCACGCGCTGCGGGCCGACGTCAAGCAGCGCGGCCTGTCGACTGCTGTCGGCGACGAGGGCGGCGTCGCGCCGGACCTGTCGTCGAACGAGGAGGCGCTCCAGCTGATCATGGGCGCTATCGAGCGAGCGGGCTACACCCCGGGCACCGACATCGCGATCGCGCTCGACCCGGCCATGACGGAGCTCTACGACGAGGCCGCCGGCCTCTATCGCCTGCCGGGTGAGGGGCGCAACCTGACGAGTGCCGAGATGGTCGAGTTCTGGGTCGACCTCGCCGACCGCTACCCGATCGTCTCGATCGAGGATGGCTGCTCCGAGGACGACTGGGACGGCTGGGCGCTGCTGACGCAGACCCTCGGTGACCGCGTCCAACTGGTCGGCGATGACCTCTTCGTGACGAATCCGGAGCGCCTGCGCATGGGCATCGAGCGGGGGGCGGGCAACGCTCTGCTCGTCAAGGTCAATCAGATCGGCACGCTGTCGGAGACGGCCGACGCGATCGAGGTGGCACGCGCGGCGGGGATGCGCTCGGTCATGTCGCATCGTTCGGGCGAGACCGAGGACGTCACGATCGCGGATCTCGCGGTCGCCTTCAGCACCGGTCAGATCAAGACGGGTGCGCCCTCGCGCTCCGATCGCGTCGCCAAGTACAACCGCCTGCTCCGCATCGAGGAGCAGCTGGGTGCGCGCGCCGTGTACCCCGGACGCGGGGCGTTCGCCCAGGCTGGCTGATCTCGATTTCGTAACAGGGTGACCCGCCACACCGTGCCCGCGGAGGGATAGTCGCGGAGCGGACGTACAGTCGGACACGGCTCGTAGAGCCGCTCTCCGATGAGTACCCGCACTCGCAGCTCCCAGTACACGCGCCACCGTCAGCGCGCGGCCGTCCGCCGTCGCCGCATCACGCTGCTCGTCGTGCTGGCCTTTTCGCTGTGCATCGTCGGGGCCGCGTTGGCCTATCCGCAGCTGCGAGCCTCCAGCCCGACGGGAGCGGAGGCACCGGCCAGCGCCGGGCAGCCGGCCACGCCTGACGCGAACCCCAGCGCTGACGCTGGGGAGGGTGGGGGCAACGGCGGCGCGGGTGCCGATGCCGCGGCGGGCAGCGATGGCGGGGACGCCGACCAGGCGGCGGCCGCGGGAGCGGAGACGGAGCAGGACAGACTTCCGGTCGTGACGGAGAAGCGGCCTGACTGGCAGCCCTCACCGCAGGCCCAGGCGGCGATCGACACTGCCCTCGCCAACGGTCGCCCGCCACAGTTCCTCATCGCGTCGTTCGACGGAGCCGCCGATATCGACATGTACGGCACCTGGCTGCCGCTGGCCGAGGAGCTCGGTGCGCGCTTCACCTTCTTCGTCAGTGGCATCTACCTGCTGCTGCCGCAGCGCGCGACTGAGTATCAGCCGCCGGGCAAGCCGGCCGGCTTCTCGAACCTCGGTGGCTACGCCGAGCTGGCCGGATCGAGGAGCGCCGTCGAGAATCTGTACGACAACTTCCGCGCGTTCGACGCGGCGCGCATGTTGGGCAACGAGATCGGTTCGCACTACGTCTCGCACATCTGCGACGAGTCGAACGCCTGGACCACGGACGACTGGGTCAGCGAGCAGTCGCAGTGGGAGCGCCTGATGCTGAACGCAACCGAGGTCAACGCCCTCAAGCGGCCGATCAGCACGGTGCTGACGAAGGACGACTTCCACGGGGGCCGGTCGCCGTGTCTGATGGGCGACAAGCCGGCGCTGTACCGGGCGATGGGCCAGCTCGGCTACGAGTACGACGCCAGCCAGGAGGGCATTCTCGGCCAGTGGCCGGCCAAGCAGCAGGGCCTGTGGAACTTCTCCCTGCCCTCGATCCCCCGGGTCGGCTCCAAGTACTCGACGCTGGCGATGGACTACAACTTCTACTTCAACCACGGCAAGACGGACGATCCGGCGAAGCTGAAGACGCTCGAGAACTGGACGTACCGGAGCTACATGGGTGCGCTCAACGGCCTGTACACGTCCAACCGCGCCCCGCTCAGCATCGGGTCGCACTTCGCAACGTGGAACAGCGGCGTGTACAACCGCGCGCTCGACCGCACGCTGCGCAAGGCGTGCACGAAGCCCGAGGTGGCCTGCGTGACCTACATCACGCTGGCCCGCTGGCTCGACCAGCAGACGCCCGCCCAGCTGGCGAAGTGGAACGCCGGCGACTTCCCGACGGCGTCGTAGCGGCCGTCGCCTCCGGGCGGCGCGGATCGGCGATACTGGCTCTTGATGGCCAGCGACCGGGCACCTGAGCAGGACGTGGACGTGCTGATCGTGGGCGCAGGCATCGGCGGCCTCACAACGGCGCTCGCGCTGCACCGCCGCGGCATCCGCTGCCGGATCCATGAGAGCACGCGCGAGCTCCGACCGCTGGGCGTCGGGATCAACCTGCTGCCACACGCGATGGCGCAGCTCGAGCAACTGGGCGTGGCCGACGCGGCGACGGCGATCGCCGTGCAGACCGCCGAGCTCGCGTACTACAACCGCCACGGCCAGCTGATCTGGAGCGAGCCGCGCGGGCTCCTCGCCGGGTACCCGGCGCCGCAGCTGTCGATCCACCGCGGGCAGCTGCAGCTGCTGCTGCGGGATGCGGTCAGCGAGCGCCTCGGGGCCGACGCGATCGTCATGGGACAGGCGCTGACGGACATCACGAGCGATGCCGCCGGTGCCGCGGCGACGTTCGCCCTGCGCGACGGCGGCGCGGTGACCGTGCGCGCGCCGATCGTCGTAGCGGCCGACGGCATCCACTCCGTGGCCCGTGCCCGTCTGCATCCCGGCCGCGGCGCCGTGGGCTACGGCGGACGCATGCTGTGGCGCGCGACGACGCGGGCGCGGCCGTTCCTGACGGGGCGCACGATGATCATGGCCGGGCACTCGCGGCAGAAGTTCGTCTGCTACCCGATCACCGAGCCCGATGCCGAGGGGCTGCAGACGATCAACTGGATCGCTGAGCTGGCGGTGGCGCAGGACACGCCGCCGGCGCAGGACTGGTCGCGCCGGGTTGAGACCGCCGTGTTCCGGGAGCCGTTCGCGGACTGGCGCTTCCCGTGGCTCGACGTCCCCGCGCTGATCGACGGCGCCGAGGCGGTGTACGAGTATCCCCTGACCGATCGCGATCCACTCGACCGGTGGCACGACGGCTGCGTGACGCTGCTTGGTGATGCCGCCCACGCGATGTACCCGATTGGGTCGAACGGCGCGTCGCAGAGCATCCTCGACGCGCTGGCGCTGGCGGACGCAGTCGCCGCGCACGGCGCGACGCCCGCAGCGCTCGAGGCCTACGAGGCGGTGCGGCGTGACCCGACCACGCGCATCGTGCTCGCCAATCGCGGCAACGGCCCTGAGCAGGTGATGGAGCTCGCCGAGCAACGTGCGCCCGACGGCTTCGCTGCCATCGACGACGTGATCACGCGCAGCGAGCTCGAGGACATCGCTGCCCGGTACAAGCAGCTGGCGGGCTTTGCCATCAACCAGGTGGAGGCACCATGACACCCGAGTTTGAGCTGATCGCAACCGCTGTCGCCGAGCTGGCCGAGCCGTACCCCATCGGCCCAACCGAGGCCGGGCTGCGCGAGGCGATCCCGATCGTCGGTGGGACGGTGGAGGGGCTGCTGCTGAATGGGCGCATCGAGCCGGGTGGGGTGGACTGGTGCCTGACGCGCGCCGACGGCGTCGCCGAGGTCTGGGCGCGCTACGCGATTCGCTGCGATGACGGCGCCAACGTGATGGTCACCAACGCGGGACCGGTGCATCCGCAACCGGACGGCACCTACGTCGGCTTCACGATTCCGCAGTTCGAGTGCGGCGCGCCGGGCTACGAGTGGACCCGCATGAGCGCGTTCGTCGGCTCGCTGCGGGCCGCGGCGGACGGCGCGACGGTCGAGCTCGGCTTCTACCGCGTGCGCTGATCCCTTAGGCGCCGGGCTGGGGTCCGTCGTAGCCCTCGATGATGATCACGTCGCCCGTGCTCGCAGCGCTGCGCAGCGCCTTGGCGGCGGCGTACTCCGGGGAGGCATGACAAGCGAGTGCCGCTCGATAGGAGGGGAACTCGATGACGACGTTGCGGGCGCGTGCCGTGCCCTCGGGCACTTCAAAAGCACCGCCCCGGACGAGGAAGCGTGCGCCGAACTGCGCGAACGCGACGCCATTGGCGGCGATGTAGGAGGCGTAGGCTGCGGCATCGTGCACGTCGAGACGCACGACCCAGTAGCCTTTGGCCTCCGCCACGGTCAGCGGCTGCCGACGGAGAACGGCGTCTCGCCGGGGAAGATGTAGCCGCGGCGACGAGCCTCGCGAACGAGCATCTCACGGGTGCCGAGGGCATCGCGCTCCGCAATTGCGCGCTGCTTGGCCTCGCGGACGACGCTGAGCTGCGCGCGCGTTGTCGTCAGCTCGGCCTGCGCGGTGCGGTAGGCGCGGATCGGCTGCACGAAGAGGACCGCGAGGATCGCCACGATGATGATGACCACGAGCTTGCGCACGGAAACCCGCTTCGCCGTGCGTACCGCGTCTCCTTCCGCGTACCCTGTGGCCCGTGATCGACGCCAGTGACCTCGCGTTCCTCGAGCAGCAGCTCGGCCGGCCGCCGTATCCGCCGGCCCGGATCGCGTGCCGCTGCGGTGCCGGACGACCGGTCGTGGTGGAGCAGCCAGCGACGACGCCCACCGGGGAGCCGTTCCCCACGGCATTCTGGCTGTGCTGCCCAGGCCTGATTCGCCGCGTCTCGGACCTTGAGTCGGCGGGGGGCGTGCGCGCGCTGGAAGAGCGGCTTGCCGAGGATCCGGCGCTGGCCGCCGCCTTCGATGAGGCACGCGAGCGCCACCGCCTGCTGCGCCCGGAGTACGGGCTCGGCATCGGCGGCGTGCGCGCACCGCGGGCCGTGAAGTGTCTCCACGCGCACGTGGCCTTCGCCCTCGCCGCGCCGCCCTACGCGATCGGGGAGGCGCTGCTGGTCGAAGCGGGCGGCGTGCCGACCACCTGCTGCATGGACGGCGAGGACGCATGAAGCTCGATCCGATGACGGAGGTCGCGGTGCAGGCGTGGGGCGAGGCCGCCGCGACCGCCCGTCGCACCCGCGCGGGCCTCGATACGCGCGGGCTGGCCGCCTTCGAGCGCGCCGCCACCGCCGTGCAGGCCGAGCTCGTGCGCCGCGTCGGCCAGCACTTCACGCTCGCCGAGCTGGCCACGGCCTGGCGCGAGGCCGATCGCTGGGCCCCGGATGTCGCCCTTGACGCGGCCCTGCCCGCTCG
>JBIIFR010000037.1:0-8383 GCA_044237215.1 Gaiellales bacterium | reverse complement strand
CCGACCTCGACATGGACGAGTACATCGAGCGCGTCGAGATTGGCAAGCAGCACATCACCGCCGGCGACGTCTTCCAGGTCGTGCTGTCGCAGCGCCACCGCCGTCGTACGCCGCGCAGCCCCGTTGCGATCTACCGCGCGCTGCGCGCCGTCAACCCCTCGCCGTACCTGTTTCTCGTCGACCTCGGCGACCGTGCGCTGATCGGCGCCTCGCCCGAGACGCACGTCGCGCTGTCACGGGAGCGCATCGCCGAGCTGCGGCCGATCGCCGGCACGCGGCCCCGCGGCGCCTCGCCCGAAGAGGACGATGCCCTCGCCGCCGACCTGCTCGCCGACCCCAAGGAGCGGGCGGAGCACATGATGCTCGTCGACCTCGCCCGCAACGACCTGTCGCGCGTCTGCGACCCCGGCACCGTCGCCCCCACGCGCCTGCTCGAGGTCGAGCGCTACAGCCACGTGATGCACATCGTCTCGCGCGTCGAGGGCCACCTGCAGGACAGCCACGATGCCTTCAGCCTGCTGGCCGCGACGTTCCCCGCCGGCACCGTGTCCGGCGCGCCCAAGGTGCGGGCGATGCAGATCATCAGCGCACTCGAACCCCACCGCCGCGGCCCCTACGCCGGCGCCGTCGGCTATCTGGGCACCGACGGCACGCTCGACACGTGCATCGCGCTGCGCACGATCCAGCTGAAGGACGGCGTCGCCACGCTGCAGGCCGGTGCCGGCATCGTCGCCGACTCCGACCCGGCCGAGGAGCATCGCGAGTGCCTGCGCAAGATCGCCGCACTGCAGCGCGCCGTCGATCTGGCCGATGCGGGAGGCTATGGCCGATGATCCGCGTCCTGCTGATCGACAACTTCGACTCGTTTACGTACAACCTCTCGCACGGCTTCTCTGAGGCCGGCGCCGACGAGGTCGTCGTGCGACGCAACAACGCCATCACCGTCGCCGAGGCCGAGGCGTTGGCGCCCACGCACCTCGTGATCTCCCCCGGCCCCGGCACGCCCGACGAGACCGGCATCTCGGCCGACCTGATCGCCGCGTTCCAAGGCCGCATCCCAATCCTCGGCGTGTGCCTTGGCCACCAGCTGCTCGTGCAGCTACATGGCGGCGTGGTCGGACCCGCGGTGCAGCTCGTGCACGGCAAGGCGGACGACATCACGCGCACCGCCGACGACCCCGTGCTCAACGGGGTGGCCGCGCGCTTCGCCGCCGGTCGCTACCACTCGCTGGCTGCCCACGAGCCCATCCCCGCCGAGCTCGTGGTGACGGCCCGCGCCGACGACGGTACCGTGATGGCCGTGCGTCGCCTCGACCAGCCCACCCACGGCGTGCAGTTCCACCCCGAGAGCGTGCTGACGCCCGAGGGTGACACGATGCTGGCCGCCTTCCTCGCCCTCGAGGTCCCCGCATGAGCACCCCGCTGCACGCCGCGATGGTCAAAGTCCTCGGCGGCGAGGACCTGACGGAGGACGAGGCCCGCGGCGCGCTCGACTTCATCATGGACGGCGAGGCGACCGCGGCGCAGACCGCCGGCTTTCTCGTCGCGCTGAAGGCCAAGGGTGAGACCCCCGTGGAGATCGCCGGCTGCGCCCGCGCCATGCGCGAGCACGCGATCGCTGTGCGGCCGCAGCGCACCGACCTCGTCGACACCTGCGGCACGGGCGGTGACCACACCGGGTCGTTCAACATCTCGACCGCTGCCGCGCTCGTCGCCGCCGGCGCCGGCGCGGGCGTCGCCAAGCACGGCAACCGCTCGATCTCGTCGAAGTCGGGCAGCGCCGACGTGCTCGAGCAGCTCGGTGTTCCCGTCGAAGTGCCCGCGGCCGCCGTCGCCGCGATGATCGACGAGCACGGCTTCGGCTTCCTCTACGCGCCCAGTCACCACCCCGCCATGCGCCACGCCGGTCCGGTCCGCCGCGAACTCGCGATCCCGACGATCATGAACCTGCTCGGTCCGCTCGCCAACCCCGTCGAGACGCCGTTCCAGATCCTCGGCGTGCCGCGCCTCGAGCTCGTCGAGCCGATGGCGCTGGTGATGCGGATCCTCGGCATCCAGCGCGCGCTGATCGTGCACGGCGACGGCGGCTTCGACGAGATCACGCCCTGCAGCACCACAAAGATCGCCGACGTGACGCAGGACGGCATCGACATCTCGACGTTCGACCCAGCCGACTACGGCATCGCCCGCGCTGACGTCGACGCGCTCAAGGGCGGCGGGCCCGAGGAGAACGCGGAGATCATCCGACGCGTGCTCGCCGGCGAGCCGGGAGCGCCGCGCGACGCCGTGCTCCTCAACGCCGCCGCCGCACTCGTCGTGTGCGGCCAGGCCACCGACTTCGACGCGGGACTCGCCCGCGCAGCAGCATCAATCGACACAGGACAGGCGCAGCGCGTCCTTGACGCCGTTGGCGCGTCGGCGCGCGCCGCAATAGGAGGAGCAGCCTAATGGGCTATCTGCAGGAGATCGGGGCGTGGACGCAGCGCGAGGTCGAGCGGCGGCGGGAGACCCGGCCGTTCGCCGGCGCGCTACACGAGCCCGGCCGCGTGAAGGTGATCGCCGAGATCAAGCGGGCCTCGCCGAGCGAGGGACCGATCGCGCCGAACGCGGACGCGACGGAGGTCGCCCGCCGCTACGAGGCCGGCGGTGCCGCGGCGATCTCCGTGCTGACCAGTGGCAAGGATTTCGCCGGCTCGCTCCTCGATCTGGCGCGCGTGCGACAGGTCACCGACCTTCCCCTGCTCTGCAAGGACTTCTTCGTCGATCCGTACCAGGTCGTCGAGGCGCGGGCGCACGGTGCCGACGCGATCCTCGTGCTGCTCGCCCTCGTCGACGACCACCTCGCCCGCGATCTCATCCAGGCCGCGGAGGACCACCAGATGGACGTTCTTTGCGAGGTGCACAACGAGGCTGAGCTGCGTCGCGCGCTCGACCTCGGCTGTCCGCTGATCGGCGTCAACGCGCGCGATCTGAGCACGCTGTCCGTCGAGCCGACCGACCAGCGCCGCCTGCTCGGTGCGATCCCGGCCGGCTACATCGGCGTGGCCGAATCGGGCGTCTCGACGCGCGCCGACCTCGATGCCGCGGGCGCCGCCGGCGCCTCCGCCGCGCTCGTCGGCACCGCCCTGATGCGCAACCCCGACCTGCTCACGGAGCTCACACGCCCATGACCCTGGTCAAGATCTGCGGCATGACGAACGTCGAAGACGTCGACCAGGCCGTTGCGGCCGGCGCCGACCTGATCGGCTTCGTCCTCGTGCCGTGGTCGCCGCGCGCCGTCGACCTGGAGACCGCGCACCTCCTGCGCCGCCGCGTGCCCCGCGGCGTGGAGGCCGTCGGCGTGCTCGCCGATGAGACGGCGGGCTACGCCGCCCAGGTACTCGAGCTCGCGGAGCTCGACCGCGTGCAGGTCTACGGACCGCATGCCGCCGAGACGCGCGAGGTGCTCGGCGAGCGGGCGATCATCGGGCGCCGCCTGCCGGCCGAACCGATCGATGCGACCGATCCGATCCTGCTGGACCGCGCTTTCGGCGCCGAGCCCACCGCGGACGAGCTGGCCGAGCACTGGGAGACTGTGGCTGCGCTGAGTCGCGCCGGTCGCCGCGTGCTGCTCGCCGGCGCGCTCGCACCCGCCAACGTTGGCGCCGCCATCGCGGCCGCGCAGCCGTGGGCCGTCGATGTCGCACGAGGGGTCGAGCGCGAGCCCGGCCGCAAGGACCACGCCCGCGTCTCGGCCTTCATCGCCGCGGCGCGCGAAGGGAGAGCAGCATGAGCAGCACCGATGTCGCCCACGACGGGACCCCCGCCGACGCCTACGCGCCGGATGAGCTCGGCCGCTGGGGTGAGTTCGGCGGGCGCTTTGTGCCGGAGACCGTGATGGCCGCGCTCGACGAGCTCGAAGCCGGCATGGAGGAGGCGTTCGCCGATCCCGCCTACCACGCCGAGCTGGCGCTCCTGGCCCGCGATTTCGTGGGCCGCCCCACGCCGCTCTACCTCGCAGAGCGCCTCACCGAGGACGTCGGTGGTGCCCGCATCTGGCTCAAGCGCGAGGACCTCGCCCACACCGGCGCCCACAAGATCAACAACGCGCTCGGCCAGGCCGTCATCGCCAAGCGGCTCGGCAAGCACCGCATCGTCGCCGAGACCGGCGCCGGCCAGCACGGTGTCGCCACCGCCACCGCCTGCGCCCGCTTCGGCCTGCAGGCCGTCGTCTACATGGGCGAGGAGGACATGCGCCGCCAGCGTCCTAACGTCGTCCGCATGAAGATGCTCGGCGCCGAGGTCATCCCCGTCACGAACGGCGCGGGCACCCTCAAGGACGCTCTCAACGATGCCATCCGCGACTGGATCGCGAACGTGGAGACCACGCACTACCTGATCGGCACGGCCGCCGGACCGCACCCGTACCCGTACCTCGTCCGGCGCCTGCAGGCCGTGATCGGGCAGGAATCGCGCGGTCAGATGCTCGAGCGGGCCGGGCGCCTGCCCGACGCGGTCGTGGCCTGCGTCGGCGGCGGGTCGAACGCGATCGGCATCTTTCACACGTTCCGCGACGATCCGGTGCGCCTGATCGGCGTGGAGGCCGGCGGCAGCGGCGGAGCACTGCACGCGCGCTCGCTGAGTGGCGGCAGCGTCTCGATCCTGCACGGCTCGCGCTCCTACGTCCTCTGCGACGACGACGGGCAGGTCGTGGAGACCCACTCGATCAGCGCCGGACTCGACTATCCGGGCGTCGGTCCCGAGCACGCGCACCTGCACGCCACCGGCCGCGCCGAGTACATCGGTGCGACCGATGAGGAGGCGCTCGTGGCCTTCGACCGGCTCTGCCACCTCGAGGGCATCATCCCAGCGCTCGAGACCAGCCACGCCCTGGTGATCGCCGAGCGCATCGCGCTCGAGCTCGGCACCGCCGGCGACGTGCTCGTCGGGCTCTCGGGCCGCGGCGACAAGGACGTCGACCAGATCGCCGAGCGACGGGGCATGGCGTGAACATCCCCCGCCCCAGCCTCGCCGTCTACCTGATGGCCAACGAGGACGCCCCTGCGCTCGCCGAGGCCGCCGTGCGCGGCGGCGCGACCGTGATCGAGCTCGGCATCCCCTACTCCGACCCACTCGCCGACGGCACCACCATCCAGCGCGCTGCGCAGGCCGCCCTCGACGCCGGCATCACGCCGCAGCGCTCACTCGAGCTGCTCGCTGAAATCCATGCCCGCGTCGACGTGCCGCTCGTACCGATGACGTACGGCGCGATCGTCGAGGGCTACGGCATCGAGGCGTTCTGCCGCGACGCCGCCGCGGCCGGTGCCGAGGCGCTGATCGTCGCCGACATCCCACCGGAGGAGTCGGGCGCGCTGCGCACGGCCGCCGCGGCCGAGGGCGTCGATCTGATCCACCTCGTCTCCCCCACCTCGCGTCCCGAACGGATCGTGGCAGCCGCAGCCGCCAGCCGCGGCTTCGTCTACCTCGTCGCCGCCGTCGGCGTGACCGGCGCCCGCGAGAACCTCGATCCCCGCGTGGCCGAATTGCTCGAGCGCACCCGCGCCGCCGCCGACGGCACCCCCATCCTCGGCGGCTTCGGCGTGTCCACCCGCGCCCACGTCGAGGGCCTGATCGCAGCCGGCACGGATGGCGCGATCGTCGGCTCGGCGGCGATCGACGCGATCGATCGCGGTGGGGCAGAGGCGCTCGAGGAGCTGGTGCGGGAGCTCGCCGCCGGCCTCTCCGCCTGACCGGACGGTCGGCGCTAGGCTGAGTTCGATGAGACGTCTCCTGTCCGTCGTCGTTGCTCTGGGGGTCGCGTTGGCGGTGCCGATGGCCGCCGGCGCCCACTCCGGCCAGACCGGCGGCACCGATTACCAGACCACGATCGCGACGGTGCCAGCCGGCATCGATGTGCGCGTCATCGGCGGCGACGACCGCCTCGAGGTACGGCGCACGACCGCACGCGAGGTCGTGATCCTCGGCTACGGCAAGGAGCCGTACCTGCGCCTCGATGCCCAGGGCACGTGGGAGAACCGCAACTCGCCCGCCGTGGCCCTCAACGACGAGCGCTACACGAGCGACCCGGTTCCCGAGATCGCGACCAAGCTCGGCCCCGACTGGGTGCAGACGAGCACGGGCGACAGTGTGATCTTCCACGACCATCGCGCGCACTGGATGGGATCGCAGCCCCCGGTCGATGTCCGTGGCGAGCCCGGCACGACGCGCACGCTCTACGACTGGGCGGTCCCGATGGTCATCGACGAGAGCCCCGTCGAGCTGCAGGGCACCGTGGTGTGGGTCGGCACACCAGCAAGCTGGCTCTGGTGGCTGCTCAGCGCCGTGCTCGTCATCGGCGCCCTGGTGGTCGGTCTCCTCACCCGTCTTCCCGTCGCGGCGTTGGCGATCGCCGGCACCGTCGCCGCCGTCCTCGCCAGCGTGGTGACCGGCGTCTCCCAGGAACTCGATGTGCCGGGCGGCGGCACGGGTGCTCTGGTCGCCCTCGCGATCGGCGGCGGCGCCCTCGCGACCGCACTCCTCGTCGGCCACCGCCTGCGCGCCGTGCCGGCCCACGCGACGACGGTGCTGCTGATGGTCGCACTGGTTGTCGGTGCCCTCCAGCTCGTCGGGCTCGCCTCCACGGCCTTCGTCTACGGCCTCGTGCCGGGACCACTGCCCACGCTGGTCACGCGCCTCCTCGTGCTGCTCGGCCTGGCCGGCGTCGGTCTCGTGGCCGGGGCCTGCGCGCGCGCCTGGCGCGACTTGCTGGCAGAATTGCCGGCCGCCGTGCCACCCAAGGCGCCAACGTGGTGATGGTCCGTCGACTGCTCGTCGTTGCGAGTGTCCTGGCCCTCTTCCTCCTACCCGCCGGGGCCGGCGCGCATGCGGTGCTGGTTGCCTCGAGCCCGGCCGCCGATGCGCTCGTGGAGACCGCCCCGCAGCAGGTGACGCTGACCTTCAACGAGGACGTCAGCCCCGTCGGCAGCCGTCTGCAGGTGATCGGGCCTGACGGAGCGCGGTACGAGACGGGTGCGCCCGCGGTCGCCGGTCGGACGGTGACGGGCACGGTCGCGCCCGACTTGCCGGAGGGCACCAGCACGATTGCCTGGACGATCATCTCCGATGACGGGCATCGCATCAGCGGCGCCTTCACGTTCTCGGTCGGCCAGGTTTCCGGCGCCGGCGACGCCGCGGCCGCCACGGCGGCGCTCGAGCGTCCCGCGGGTGCTGACACCGCGCAGTCCGCGTCCCGCGCGCTGCGCTTCGTCGGCATCCTGCTCCTCGTCGGGCTGCTCGCTGTCGTCGCCCTCGTCTGGAACCCGACCGTGCGTCGCGGACGCACGGAAGACCCGGCCGTCGCTGACGTGGCCGACGCCGCCTTCCGGCCGCTGGCGCGGCGGCTAGCGCTGCTCACGCCGCCCCTGCTGGCCCTGGTCGCGCTGGCGACCCTCCCGCTCGAGACGTGGGCCGACGAGCTCACCCTGCGCGAGGTCCTCGACCTGCGGCAGGGCCAAGTTGCGGTCGCGCAGGCGTTGCTCGCGCTCGCTGTCTGGCCGCTGCTCGTGCGCGGGGTCACCGGCTCGCGCCGCGGCGTGCTGATCGCGGCAACTGTGCCGGTACTTCTGCTCGCCCTGACCCCCGGCCTCGGCGGCCACGCCTCTGCGCAGGATCCCGCCTGGCTCGCGATCTCCCTTGATTGGCTGCACGTGCTCGCCGCCGGCGTCTGGGGTGGCGGCGTGTTGGTCCTCGCCATCACGGCGCCGGCGGTGCATCGCGCGACGGCGGCGACGACGCGCGGCCCACTCGTGCGCGGCGTTGTCCGCCGCTTCTCGCGACTCGCCCTCGTGGGGCTCGTGGCACTCGTCTTCGGCGGCGCGCTCTCCGCGCTGCTGCTCACCGACTCGGTGACGGACCTCTGGGAGACGACCTGGGGCCGCGTGCTGATCGCCAAGGTGGCGGTGGTCCTGCTGGCCCTCGTGATCGCCGGTCTCGGTCGTCGGGCCGGCGCGTCGCTCGGCCGCTCCCTCCAGGTGGAGGCGGTCCTGATCGTCGCCGTGATCGCCTTGACCGGGACCCTGACGGGCCTGGCGCCCCAGCCGCCGGCCGCGGCCGCGACCAGTGCGCCACTCGTGTCGACAAGCGGCTTTCACCTCGAGCAACGCATCGACGCGCGAGAGGCGCAGGTCGATATCACGCCGGCGACGACGGGCCAGCCCAACGAGGTCCACGTGATCGTGACCAACGGGGTCGGCCAGCCCGCGCTCGACGTCAAGGACGCCTCCGTCGTGCTCTCCAGCGACACGGTCGAGCGTCTGCCTGTCGCGCTCACCGTCATCAACGCCGCGCACTGGACGGGCACCGTGCAACTACCCACGCCCGGCTCCTGGCAGGTCGTGGTGCGCCT
>JBIIFR010000036.1:0-8541 GCA_044237215.1 Gaiellales bacterium | reverse complement strand
GAGAACGAGGCGATCAGTCTCGCCAACGACACGCCGTACGGCCTCGGCTCGTATCTCTTCACGACCGACGCTGCTCAGGCCGAGCGCGTTGCCGACCAGATCGAGGCCGGCATGGTCTTCGTCAACCTCGTCGGGGCCGACGCGCCGGAGCTGCCGTTCGGTGGCGTCAAGCGCTCTGGCTTCGGCCGCGAGCTCGGCCGCTTCGGCGCCGAGGAGTTCGTCAACCGCAAGATGATCCGCATCGGCTGATGCGAGTGCTGGGCAGGGTGCGTGGCGCCCTGCCCAGCGCCTGCGTCAGACGAGGTCGAGCACCACGAGCAACCGCCGATCGACCTGACGCAGCGTCTCGGCGTCGACTGCGCCCCACGGCTCAAGCAGTCGGTGGCGTGAGATGGCGCGGATCTGCTCGGTCATTGCATACGACGCGCGCCGCGTGCCGCCGTCAGGCGGTGTGACCGGCACGTGGAGTGGTAGACCGGGGCGGTACGTGGTCGTCAGTGGAACGATCACGGCGAGGTCGCTCGGGCCTGTACCGAGTTCCGTCGCACTGACGACGAGCACGGGACGGACGCCCGCCTGCTCGCGGCCGCGACCCTCGTCGAGGTCCGCAAGCCAGACGTCACCGCGACTGGCAGCGGGTGCGCTCATGCTGTGGCTTCCTCGTCCAGTCCGTCGGCCAGCGTACGGGCGAACCGTTCAGCGTCGCGGCCGCCCTCGCCGGGATGGGCCGCCCAATAGGTGTTGGCCTCCGCCAGCATCGCTTTGCCGGAGGCGCGATCGATGATGGTCTCGAGCAGCTCCGCCGCGGTGACGCCTTCGGCCTCGGCGAGTCGGGCGATCTCGGCGCGCGTCTCGGGGTACACGCGCACGGTGGTCGTGGTTCGCTGAGCCATGGTGTCGAGCATAGGTGTAATCAGTAGTGGATGCAATGACCTGCGCGAGTGACCTCACCGCGTGGATTTGGAACGCACGTGCGCGCCGGTCGCGGGCATTGCGCCGTGCTTTTCGCCTATCGTCCCGGGCATGAGCTTCACTGAGTCCAGCCTGCCCCTCGACAACTTCCCGCTGGCACGTGGCGGCGTTCTCAAGGATGCGCAGATCACGTACCGCGTCCACGGCGAGATCGAGGACGGCACCGCGATCATGTTGCCCCACATGTACTCGGGCAGCATGGATTCCATGGCCGGGTTCCTCGCGCCTGACGGCCCAATCGATCCTGACGCGTGTGCAGTGATCACGCCGGCGATGCTCGGCGCCGGTGCGTCGACCTCGCCGACGAACGCGCATCCCGACCAGCGGGGCGCGGCCTTCCCGGCGCTCGCCACGGCCGATGACGTCGCCGTGCAGAAGGCGCTGCTCGATCACCTCGGCGTCTCCCGCCTGCGGCTCCTGGTCGGCTTCTCGATGGGCGCCCAGCAGGCGCTGCGCTTTGCCGTCACCTATCCGGAACTGGTGGAGCGCCTCGTGTTGATCGCGGGCACCGGCCGTAACACCGCGTATGGCCGCATCGTCGCGCAGTCGCTTGGCGAGGCCATCACGGGTGGACCCGGCTGGCGCGTGGATGGCGATGCGCTCGAGGGGCGGCATCGCCACGCGCGGCTGATGAGCATCCTCGGCGCCACGCACGAGGCCTTCCTGCCGCACCGGATCGCCGAGGCCGGCGTGGAGGACCACGAGGCCTTCATCCGCGAGATCTTCGAAGCCGATTACGGCAGCCAGGATGCCAACAACTTGCTCTGCCAGATCGAGCGCTGGCACGGTGCCGACGTCTCGGACGGTGGCGATCTGGTCCGCGCGCTGGCCCGCGTGACGTGCCGGACCGACGTCATTGCCCTCGCGGGCGACCGCCTGTTCCCCCCGGAGGAGGTCGTCGAGCAGGCGCGCCTGCTACCGGACTGCGAGGTTCACGTGGTGGGCTCGGCGTGGGGTCACTACGCGATGGGTGGCTTCGACGCCGCCGACATCGCCGCCGTGCACCGTGTGATCACGGACGCGCTGGCCTAGCCCGACGGCTCGAGGGCGAACCAGCCCTCGCGGACGTCGAGCGTGAGGCGGTAGTGGTCGAGGAAGCCCTCCTGGCCGAGCAGGCCGAAGGGCGAGTGCCACCCGCGGCAGAACCACACGGTTGTTGGCAGCGTGCCGGCGACGGTCGTCATCGTAACCTGCGCGGGGCATGCCTTCACGATCTGGCCGCCGAGCCCGAGCTGGATGCCGTCGGCGGCGTCCATATCGAAGCCGATGAGGTTCGCCATCCAGCCGGGCAGCCTCGTCCGCGACGTCCCGGTGTCGATCAGGCATGGCAACGAGGCAGCCGGATGACGCTCGATGGCTACGCCGATCATCGGCCGGCGCAGCCCACTGCCATCTTCCGGCAGCTGCCCGAAGCCGATGCGCCTCAATCGATGCACCAGACGGCGTCGGCAAACGACGGACGCGCGTGCGGGTCGGGAATGTGGCGGAATGCGTGGGCGTCCGCACCTGTTCGGCGCAGACGGTGTGCGAGTACCTCGGGATTCGCGTCGGAGTCCACGACCTCACCGGTGCGGGACAGCGCCACCCAGCGCCCGACGTACGCGCGGAAGAGCTCCTCCTGTGTCGGGACGGGACGCAGGTTGACGAGTTGCTCGA
Organism: Gaiellales bacterium; assembly: GCA_044237215.1. Taxonomy (GTDB): domain Bacteria; phylum Actinomycetota; class Thermoleophilia; order Gaiellales; family F1-60-MAGs149; genus F1-60-MAGs149. The sequence goes on along the minus strand of JBIIFR010000036.1, from coordinate 5,913 downwards.
CCAGCGCGTGGTGCGCGGGGGTGAGGGTGTAGCGGTCGTCGGCCTGCTCGACGATGCTCGCCGCCTGCAGCTGGCGCAGCGCAGTCGAGGCCGCCGACTTCGCGCACTGCGCGGCGCGGGCCAGCTCGGACACGGTGCCAGGCGCGATCAGCAGTGCCTCAAGCACACGCACGCGGGCACGGCTGCCGAGCAGGTGCTCGGCGGGTGTTCGCACTTCAAGAACGTCCATGGACAAGATTCTAGTCCACGCTGCGCCGAGCGTCAGGTTCTCCTGCCGGCCGGGGCTACGGCCGGTCAGCAGGCCAGAACTCCACGGTCTCTCCGCTCGCCCTCTACTCGTCCGCGGACCGATCGGCCCGTCGCCGCTCCGTCAGGGGGCGGCGACCACCAGCGTGGTCGTCGCCGGCGTGCCGACGGCCTGCTTGCCGGTCGGCGTGACGTTGACCTTCCACTGGCCTGCCAGCACGTTCACGCTGCAGACGACCTGCGCGGAGTCGCCGAGGCACTTGGCGGCGAAGACCCGGCCGGTGCTCTCGCGGATCGCACTGATGCGGTACTCAACGCCGGGCATCGGCGCGAGCGTGGCGGTGATCGTGGTGCCGTTGACGGCGTAGACCGGGGCCGGGGCGGGAAGCGGGCGGATCACGGTCGCCTTCGAGCGGATCTGGTACGTCTGGGGAGCCAGGTTGCCGTCGGGGTCGACGGTGGAGAAGCCGACGAGATACAGGAACTGGTACTCCGTCTCCTCCTTGTGGACGCGCCCGCCGAGGGTGAACGTCGTCGCGGCCGTCGTCGTGTTGATGTTGCGGAACGCGCGGTTGCAGCCGAGCGACGAGAGCGGGGCGGGGTTCGTGTTCGCCACCTTGTCGGGGCAGATCCACGCCTCGCTGGTGAAGGCCATCTGCGTCGTGGTCGGCGCGAGCGTCCACGGCAGCGGCAAGTAGGAGACCGGGGCGCCGGCGTAGACGGGCGACGTCAGCGTCGGCGCGCCGGCGGCGACCGGATTGAGCGGGTAGATGGCGGTCTCGACCCAGGTGATGCCGGTCACGAGCCCGTCGCCCTTGGCGAGCGTGGCGGACTCCTGGATGGCGAGGAACTTGCCGTTCTGGGCGAGCGGCACGGCCAGCTTGACCGTCTGTCCCTGGCTCACGTTGCGCGTGCCGATCTGCACGCAGGTGGCCGTGCCATTGGCGTTGTCGGCGCGGATGGATGGGGCCACCGTCTTCGACGTCAGCTCGCAGGCGAAGATGGTCAGCGTGGGCTGGCCGACGACCGTCTGTCCCGGCACGTGGATGTCCTCGATCTTGACGGTCGTGGCGCGGCCGGCCTGCGCGTACATCGTCGCCCCGTAGAGCACACCGGTCTTCCAGAGGCTGCCCACGGCCAGCGGCTTGAGCGTCATACCGCCCTGCAGCTTGGCCTGCTGCTGGGCGCCGGCCAGCGGCACCAGTGCGAGGAAGAGGGCAAGGGCGGGGAGAAGGATCGGCAGACGGCGCATAGACGCAGGGTACTCGTCGGCGCAGTCGACGTGGGCGTACCACGAACCATCCAACGGCAGTACGCTAAGCGCATGAGTCGCAAGACGAAGCACGGGGGCGTGGCGCCGAAGCTCGAGCAGGTGGCGATCGGCGAGTTCGAGGCGAGCGAGGCGCTCGACGGTGCGCGCGGCGAGCTGCTCAACTCCGTACGCGACGTGCTGACGGGTGCGGGGCGCGATGACGTGGCGGCGGTCGCCCGTTGGTTGCAGGCGGTGGCGGCCGAGACCTCGCCGGATGACACCGTCGCGCTCGGGCGGGAGTTGGCCGAGGCGGGCGAGCTCGTCTACGGCACGCCGCCGGGCCACCCGGACGACGTGCTCGTCGAAGGCTGGCGCGATGCCGTCTACCCGTACGCGAACCTGATGACGCGCAAGGCGTACGAGCGGGAGAAGTACCTGCTGCAGGTCGAGCTCCTCAAGTTGCAGGCCTGGGCGAAGGACAGCGGGCAGCGCATCGTGATCCTGTTCGAGGGACGCGACGCCGCCGGCAAGGGCGGTTCGATCAAGCGCTTCACCGAGCATCTCAATCCGCGCGGCTCGCGCGTCGTCGCGCTCGAGAAGCCGACCGACGAGGAGCGCGGGCAGTGGTACTTCCAGCGCTACGTCCAGCACCTGCCGACGCGCGGCGAGGTCGTCTTGTTCGACCGCTCCTGGTACAACCGCGCCGGCGTCGAGCGTGTGATGGGCTTCTGCTCTGAGCAGGAGTACGCGGAGTTCATGCAGCAGGCGCCGGAATTTGAACGTCATCTTGTGCACAGCGGCGTGCACCTGATCAAGTTCTGGTTCTCGGTCAGCCAGGAGGAGCAGCAGCGCCGTTTCGCCGAGCGCGAACGCCATCCGCTGAAGCAGTGGAAGCTCTCGCCGATCGACCTCGAGTCGCTCGACAAGTGGGACGAGTACACGGAGGCGAAGGAGGCGATGTTCCTGCACACCGACACCGCCGAGGCACCGTGGGTCGTCGTCAAGTCCGACTGCAAGAAGCGGGCGCGGCTCAACGCCATGCGCTACGTGCTGCACCGCCTGCCGTACACGAACAAGGACCTCGGACGCATTGGCTCGATCGATCCGCTGATCGTCGGTCGCGCCAACGTGGTCTACGAGGGCGGCGATCTGGACGGCACTGCCATCCTCTGAGCTGCCGCTGGCGGCTAGTGCAGGATCGACTTAAGCACGACGAGGAGCAGTCCGAGCGCGACATTGATGCCGACCGCGAGGATCGTCTGCCGTCGATCGAGCTTGGCTGCCCGCGCCACCACAAGCCCCCAGGCGAAGAGACCGCCGAAGCAGATCAGGATGCCGATGTCGGTGGCGATGGTTTCGTCGAGGATGCCGAAGTAGGCGAGGACGAGCGGTGCGGCGGGCGTGAGGCTCGCCTGCACGAGCGGCCACTCCTCCGTCAGCGTCTTGCGGATCTTGCGGGCGTCGACGTGCTCGCCACCTCGCACGACGCCGCGCATCAGCGCGACGTGGGCATGCGCGAGCCAGAAGACGATGCCGGTGCTGAGCATCGTCAGGAAGACGGTGCCGGGGCCGCCCGCCGAGGCGATCAGGATCGACGCTGCGAGGATCGTGCCGTAGACCGCGCTGGCCGCATCACCGTCCTGCGAGGCGCCGGTCAGCGCCCAGCGCAGCAGCGGGGAGTCCTTGGCGGTACCGCTCAGGTCGAGCGGCGTGCCGGGCATGGAGTCGGGGTCGTGCATGCGTCAGCAGGGTACCGGGCTGGGGCTCGCGGAGCAGCACGGGCGTCCGCGCTCGCGCCACGGCGCAGCCGAGCTGCCGCCGTGGAGTCGCGGCGGATGGGCGGCATCAACTCTGGCGGGCGGGCGCGCAGCAGCCCGGGGCCGCCTCGACTTCGCCGCCGGCAACCAGCGGAACGGCCGCCGGCACCTCCGGGCTCCAGGCGCAACGGAAGCCCTGGTGCCCGGTCGAGCTCTCGGCGGTGTTGCCGGTGCGGGCGGAGACGCGGTAGCGGTCGCAGTACGAGGCGTGGCAGAGGAACGAGCCGCCGCGGATCGCCATCACATCGTCGCCCGCGCCGGGGTTGAAGCGGTCGCGCGTCCACTCCCAGACGTTGCCGCTCGTGTTGAACAGCCCGTAGCCGTTCGGTTCGAAGGTATCGACGGGGCAGGTGCCGAAGTAGCCGTCGTCCTCGGTGTTGACCTCTGGGAATGAGCCCTGCCAGATGTTGCAGCGGTGCTTGCCGTCCGGGGTCAGCTCCATGCCCCACGGGTAGCGCTGCTGCACGAGCCCGCCGCGCGCCGCGACCTCCCATTCGGCCTCGGACGGCAGGCGCAGTCCTGCCCACGTGCAGTAGGCGAGCGCGTCGAGCACGGCGACGTGGACGACGGGATGGTCCATCCGCCCGGCGAGGTTCGAGTGCGGGCCCTCCGGGTGGCGCCAGTCCGCGCCTTCGACCTTGCGCCACCAGGGCGCGGCGGCAGCGGCCTGCGTCAGCTCGAAGTCGGGCGGTAGGAACCCGACGAAGACGAACGACCAGCCCCACTGCTCGGCGACGGTGACCCATTCGGTTTCGTCCACGAAGTCGGCGAAGCGCTCATTTGTGACGGCGTGGGCGTCCATCCAGAACGGCGCGACCTCGAGCTCGCGGACGGGGCTTTCCCAGTCGCCTTCGCGGGCGCGCTCGTCCTCGTTGCCCAGCAGGTAGCGTCCGCCGGGAATGGGCATCAGCTGCGCGCCGTGCGCGGTGGGTGGGAGGGGTGCGGCCATGTCGGTCAGCGCCAGGCGGTCGCGAATGAGCGCTCGATGCGCTCCACGGTCGGGCCCTCGTTCGCCTCGCTGGCGGCCTTTGCCTCGACCCAGTCGGCATCGGCTTGGAACGCCGCCCACGTGGTATCCATCTGCGCTTGATCCTGCCAGGTGCACACGTAGACGAACACGTCGGCCTCATCGCGATCGATCCAGAAGCGGTCAATCTCGACGCCATGCCGTTCGAACAGCGGCAGCACGACCTCGTCGAAGCGCATCAGTACGGCGGCACGCTTGCCGGGAGTGCAGACGTAGCGACGAATCTCGTAGAGCATCAGGGGGACTCCAAATCGTGTCTGCGCCTCGCGGGCGCTGCACCGCCATCATACGGGTGCGATGAACCTCTCCTACCGCCAGCGCATAGCCGTCATGGTCGTGCTGCTCGCCGTCTTCATGGTGGGCCTCGCGATCTCCAACACCGTCAACCAACTGCTCGGCATCGGCATCTGCGCCGTGGCGTTCGTGTTGACGGCGCTGGTGGTGCTGGGGCTCAACCGGGCGCGTTAGGCGAGCGCGAGGACGTCTGATGCACTGCTGGGGGCGAGCGGTTGCCCGCCCCCAGCACCGCATCACTTGATCGTCAGCGTCGCCTGCGTGATCGCGAAGCCGTCGAACGGATTCGCCTTGGGTGAGGTCGTGTAGTACAGCTGGAACGTGTTCTTCTTCCCGGTCGAGAAGCCCGTCGGGTCGAGCGCATTGATCTTCAGCGACGAGACCGGCTTGGTGCCGAACGTCCACTTGAGCCCGTCGGTGCTGCGGCCGACAAGCAGGCGCTGCGGCGGATTGCCCGGCGTTGTCGAAGCGATCGCCAGCCAGGCACCGTTCTTGGCCTGCAGCACCTCAAAATCGACGATGCCGCCCGTGGTGCGCTTGCCCGGGTCGGCCGTGAAGGCCGTCCCTGTGGCGTCGGTCGCCGTTGCGCTGCGGGTGTACTCCGGGCCGGAGCCGGAGTCGGTCCAGTAGAGGCGCACTCGGCCACTCGGCAGCAGCACAGCATCCGGCACGCCCCAGGCCTTCTTGGTCATCGGGACGCTGAAGCCCGTCGGGGTTGATGCGCCGAGGGTGAGCCCGTCGGCGGCGATCGTGGCCGAGCTCAGCTCCTGCGTCTGCGTCGTGGGGTTGATCTCCTTGAAGTACGCGCGCCGGGTGCCGTCGGGCAGGGTCAGGATGGAGATGTCGGTGCGGAAGGCGATCACGCCGACGCGCGTGCAGACGCCGGCGAGCGTGCACTGATCCAGCGCGGTACCGCCGTCGGCGGCGTAGTACAGCCGCACCGAGCCGTCGGGCTGGCGCTCGGCGAATGGACTCACGCCGCCCAGCCCGAGGGCCTTCTGCTTCGTGAGCGTCCCGGTGGGCGCAGCCGTGGCGGCGCTGGCGAGCGAGGGCAGGAGCAGGGAGGAGGCCGCGATGGCGGCGATGGCGAGACGGCGCATCACCGGAGCGTACGAGGGAGAGATCCCCCGGTCAATGCGCGTGCGGAGCCGTGCCGTGGTCGGCGACGAGGCGCTCCAGCGCGTCGACCCACGCCGCGTAGTACGCGGAGGCCGGATCCTCAGCGGGGTCGTAGCCGTGACGCTCGATCGCGTCGGCCAACGCGTCCCGCCATTCGA
>JBIIFR010000035.1:0-8545 GCA_044237215.1 Gaiellales bacterium | reverse complement strand
GATCCGACCCCCAGAAGTGGAAGACGCGCCCCTTGCCGAGCTTCCCGAGCACCGGCAGGTTGACGCGCTTGGGCACGATCGTCACGCCGAAGTGGAACTGAAAGATGTCGTAGTCCGGGATCGACCGCCCGAACGCCCACGCCTGCTTCGGCAGGTTGAGCGCGAGGTTGACCGGTCCGCCACCCTGGCGCAGGTGCAGGTTGATATCAGAGCCATCGCGGAACGGCTGCTTGGTGAAGACCATCAGCCGGCTCTCGCAGCCGATCGCGTTCAGCCCCGCGCTGAGCGCCTCGGGCCCGCCGGCGATGTTGAGCGGGGCGTGGAGGATGCGGGGAGAACCGGGCATGGGGACATTATGGGCGTCACGGTGGATCAACTTTGCTTTGGTGCCAGGCACCAATGCAAAGCAGCGCAGAGTGTGGCGCCGCTTTGGGCAGCAGGGTGGATCAGCTTTGCTTTGGTGCCTGGCACCAAAGCAAAGTTGATCCCGGCGGGCGCATACTGTCTTCAATGCCCGAACGCCTCCGCGTCCTCCTGATCGCGTTCTACTACCCACCTACCAGCGGCGGTGGTGTGGAGCGCACGCTGCAGTTCTCGCGGCGGCTGCCCGCGCTCGGCGTCGACGTGGAGCTGCTGGTGCCCACGGATGCCAAGTGGCTGGCCGAGGATCCCGCTTCCGTCTCGCGCATTCCCAACGACGTCGTGGTCCATCGCGTGAAGTACCGCGGACCCTCGTTGCGGCAGCTGCCCGGCGACCGCATCCGCCAGGCGCCCACGACGGCGAGGAAGCTTGCGGTCCGCGCCTCGCTCGCGCCGCAGCGGCTCTTCCTGCCGGACGCCAACGCGCCATGGCTGGCCGACGTCGTCCCCGCCGCTCTGAAGCTGCTCAAGACCGGGCGCTTCGACGCCTTCATCACCACGACGCCGCCGCACACGGTCGCCGTCGCCGGGCGCCTGATCCGGGCGCGTACGGACGTGCCGTGGATCGCCGACTGGCGCGACCCGTGGCTCACGCACGCCGACCTCGATCTGTCGCGCGCCGACGTCCGCGCCAAGCAGGCCGCGATCGCGCGGCTGGCCCGCTGGTGCGTCGGTGGCATGGATGCCGCGTCGGTCGTCGACCACGCCGAGGACGAGGTGCGCACCCTGCGCCCCGACCTACCGCTCGCGGTCATCCCGAACGGCATCGACCTCGAGGAGCTCGCCACCATCGAGCGTCATCCCGATCCCGACCACTGCACCTTCGCGTTCACCGGCTGGTTCTTCGGTGATCGCTCGCCGCGGTATCTCCTGCAGGCGGTCGCGGACCTCGTGCGCGACCGGCCCGAGCTGCGCGATGTCGTGCGCCTGCGCTTCATGGGTGGCTTCCCCGATGCCGACCGGCGCCGTGTCACGGACCTCGGACTTGAAGAGCTCGTGGCGATCGAGCCGCCCGCGTCGCACGCGGCGGCGCTGCAGGCGCAGGCCGACGCCGACGTCGCGCTGATCTTCATGCAAGACGGCGGCGGGCACGGCGAGAAGTTCCTGCCCGGCAAGGTTTGGGAGTTGCTCGCGTGTGGGCGTCCGGTGCTGGCGATGCTGCCGCCCGGTGGCGCTGCGGCGCGCGAACTCCAGGCCGTCGACGCGGCGATCGTGGCGCCCGATGACGTCGCGGGTGCGCGGGCCACAGTCGAGCGCTACGTCGACGAGTGGAGGGCCGGGCAGTTGCCGAGACCGGTGCTGGCCGATGATGTGCGCACGCGTATCTCGCGTCAGACCCAAGCGGAGTCTCTTGTAGCGCTGATACGCGCGACGGCCGCGCATCGCGCGCCGGCACATCCTTAGTGCGGCACCGCCGGATGCGAATGATCGGCCCGATGGCGGCGCCGTAGCGTGATGAGGCACAGCGCTGCTCCGAGCAGCGCGAATGCCGCGACGACCAGCATGGCGAGATGCATGCCGTCCAACCAGGCTGCGGCACCTAGATCGGCTGCCTGGACCCCCACGGTGTTCGCGACACGGCTGATCTCACCGCCGACCACGTCTTGGATTACCCGCGGCGAGCCGGCTGCGGGTGACGGTGCGGAATAGGTGGCCTTGGTCTGGGCAGCCGCGATCGCGCCGAACATCGCGACGCCAAACACCGCGCCAATCTGGCGGAACGCCTGCATCGCGGCCGCGCCGACCCCCGCGCGCTCGCGTGGTACAGAGGCCATCATCACCGCGCCCGCAGCGGGGATGGCGAGCATGATGCCGACGCCGAGGATCACCTCGCCGACGATCAGGCGGGTGAGCGAGCCACCCACGGGCAGTGCGGCGAAGACCACGGCACCCACTGACATCAGGACCATGCCGGTCGCCATCGACGGCAGGGCGCCAAACCGTTTTGTGATCGGGCCAGCAAAGACCGCGACCACAGTGAGCGTCGCCGCGAGTGGGACGAAGAGGAGGCCGGCGGTCTGCGGTGGCTTGCCGAGGATCCCCTGGAGATACAGCGTGAGAAACACCATGATCGCGGGGTAGGCGTAGACGATCATCCCGATCACCGCACCGAGCGCGAACCCGGGTTCGCGGAAGAACGAGAGCGGCAGCATCGGCTCGGGTGTGCGTCGCTCCCAGAGCACGAAGCCAGCCAGGCAGATCACCCCGAGGGCTGTGATCACGCCTTCGGTTGCGGAGAGTCCGGTGGTCGAGCCGATCAGTCCCCAGGAGATGAGGAGGATGCCCAGCGTCGAGAGGATCGCTCCGCCCACGTCGAGACGGCGGGGTTCCGGGTCGCGCGTTTCCGGGACGAGCACGTAGACGAGCGGCACGAGCAGGAGCCCGAGCGGCACGTTGACCCAGAAGATGCTCGACCAGCCGAAGTGCTGTACGAGGATGCCGCCGGCGATCGGCCCAATCACGATGCCGATGCTCGAGAACCCGGACCAGTAGCCGTACGCCGTCGGCAGGTGCTCGTTGCGGAAGGTCGCACCGATGATGCCCATCGAGAGCGGCACGAGGATGCCCGCCGCGAGTCCCTGCAGCGTGCGGCAGGCGATCAGCACCTCGTCGGACGGCGCGAGGGCGCACGCGGCAGAGGCGAGGGTGAACACGGCGATGCCGATCACGAAGACGCGCCGCCGGCCGAGGCGATCGCCCAGCACCCCCGCGAGCGGAATCGCTGCGGCCAGCGCCAAGAGGTACGAGTCGACAGTCCAGAGCAGCGTCGCCGGGGTCGTACGCAGATCCTTTTGGATCGTCGGCAGCGCGACGTTCACGATCGTCGAGTCGAGCTTGTACAGCGCGACGGCTGCGCACAGTGGGAGCAGTGACCACCATGGGCTGCGGGTTGGCTCGGACTGCACCGGGTGATCCTACTGCGGGGGTCTGGGTCAGCTGCGGCGCAGGCGGCGCTTGACCGGGCCGACGACCAGACCGGCGACCTGTACGGCGCCGGGCTTGGGGTCGCGGATGCTGAAGACGGGCTCCTCGATGATGCCCGCCAGGGGCCGGAGGATGCTGCCGATGCTCTCGCGGCCGCCGAAGCCGGCCTTCAGGTGCGGCACGGCGGCGACCCAGCGCTTGCCGTCGTGGCGCGTGCTGGAGGTGACGCGGCCGACGGGCTCGCCGCAGGCCGAGCGGTAGCAGAGCCCGACGAGGTCGACGCCGCAGCGGCGCGCCAGCGAGTGCCACTGCCACGAGCGCAGGTTGATCTCGATCAGGCGGAACGAGCCATCGCGCGGGTCGCGCTTGAACTCGATCTGGGTGATGCCGTCGAAGCCGCTCGTGCGCAGCAGCGCGTCGGCGTAGGCGACCGCGGCGTCGTCCCAGCGGGCCTCGCCGACGCGGCAGGTGCCGAAGATCGGCGGGCGCTGCACGAGCTTGCGGCCGCAGAAGGTGCCGACAGCCTGGCCGCCGTTGGTGCTGAACGACCCGACGGTCCACAGCGCGTCGTCACCGCCGGGGATGACCTCCTGGAAGATCGCCCGATCGCCGGTCGCGGCAATGCGCTCGTAGCCGTCGACGAGCTCGGCCGGCGTGTTGGCGAGGATCACCTGGACCTTCTCGGCGTGCTTGAAGTCGATGCCGATGCTCGGCTTGGCGATCGCCGGATACGGGATCTGCGCGGCGGCGGCCTCGGCCTCCTCGCGCGTGGTCGGCATGAACGAGCGCGGCACGGGCACGCCGGCGCGCTCGGCCAGCTCGATCTGCGGGATCTTCGCCATCAGCGGCTCGATGATGTCCCAGTGCGAGCCGGGCAGCACGAGCGGCTTGATGCGCTCGGCGTGCTTGGAGACGGCAACGAGGTGCGCGTCGTGGGTGGGGAAGAGGAAGCCGGTGCGGCCGGTCAGGGCGGCGAGCTCGGCGAGGACGTCGATGAAGCCCTCCTCGTCAACGGCCGGGTCGGGTGCCAGGACCGGCGCGACGCCGCGCGAGCGGAAGCCGAGGGCGCCCTTGCGATGGTCGACGACGATCACGGGTGCGCCGGCGTCGCGCAGTGCGCGCGCCGAGGCGAGGCCGTTGGTGAAGCCGACGTCGAGGACGATGCCGAGTGGCTGGTCGGGTCGCTCCGCGAGCACGCGGCGGACACGCTGGGTGGTGGCGGTGTCGAGCACACGCTGAAGGGTAGTCGCGGGTGTCCCAATCCTGCTGACGGGCTCAACACCGTGGGAGACGCGGCATGATTCCTGCAGACCGGAACGATCAGGGGGACACGATGGGACTCAGCGAAGACCGCGCGGCAATGCGCAGCAGGCTCGGCACGTGGGGTGCATGGATCGGCGCATTGACGGCAGTGCCCGCTGCGCTCGGCCGACCGACCGCCGCCGCCGTCGAGGCCGCCGGCTACACGTGCCTCTGGTACCCCGAGGGCATGGGCGTGCGCGAGTCCTTCTCGAACGGCGCGGTCCTGCTCGGTGCCACCGACAAGATCATGATCGCCAGCGGCATCACGAACGTGTGGGCCCGCGACGCCCTCGCCTCGGCCAGCGCCTCCCGCACCCTCAACGACTCCTTCGACGACCGCTTCCTGCTGGGTCTCGGCGTCAGCCATCCGCCGCAGGTCGACCCGCGCGGCACGACGTACCTCAAGCCCGTCGCCAAGATGCGCGAGTACCTGACCCAGCTCAACGCGACGGAGTTCAGCACGCCGGATCCCTCTGCGGATCCCGTCGCCCCGGTCCAGACGATCATCGCCGCGCTGCGCAAGCCGATGCTCGAGGTCGCGCGCGATCTCTCGCTTGGCGCGCATCCCTACCTCGTGCCGGTTGAGCACACGGCCCGCGCCCGCGAGATCATGGGCCCCGATCCGCTGCTGATCCCCGAGCACAAGGTGATCATTGAGACCGACGCCAACAAGGCGCGCGAGCGCGCCCGCGGCGCGATTGGGTGGTACCTCCAGATCGAGAACTACAAGAAGAACCTGATCTGGATGGGCTTCACCGAGGACGACATCGCGAACGGCGGCTCGGATCGCCTGATCGACGCCCTCGTCGCGCACGGTGACCCGGAGACGGTGGTGGCGAAGCTGCGCGAGCACCTCGACGCCGGCGCCGACCAGGTCGCCATCCAGGCGCTCGGCGACGAATCCGACCCGACGGGCATCACGCAGCTCCAGCAGCTCGCGCCGCTGCTGAACTAGCGGTGGATCAGCTTTGCTTTGGTGCCTGGCACCAAAGCAAAGCTGATCCCGCTAGCTCGAGGTCTCGGTGTCGTGGGGGTTCGAGCTGCAGCAGTGCTTGGGCTCGCTCGGTGCCACGTCGATGCCAGGGCTGCGGCGGAAGAACCCGCTCGGCTTGAGCTGGAACCCGGTGTGCTCGACCGGCATCACCGGCCAGTCCTCGGTGCGCGGGATGTGGTTCGTGCCGAACGTGTACCAGAGCACGACGTCCTCGTTCTCGAGGGGGCGATCGGCGGCCGTCCAGCGCGGCAGGCCGTCGAGGCCCTCGTGCTGGTACGGATGGTCGCCCGCCGGGTAGAGCTCGTCGGGACGCTGTGGCGTGACCCAGAGGTGGTGGTACATGAAGCGCGCGCGCTTGCCGATGACGGACTCCGGGTCGGCCATCGGCCAGTTGGCGCCACCGGGCATCAGCTTGTAGCCGACGGGCTTGCCCATGTGGTTGGCACGCCCCGGGTTGATGACCTTCCAGAAGCGGCTCGCGAACGGGTCGATCACGCGTCGGGCGATGCTCTCGGAGGCGAGCGGCGTCTCGCGAGTGACGTACGCGTTGCCGGCCGGATTCTCCGGGCCCATCGGGTGGGCGACCGCGTCGACCTCGTAGACGGTGTTGGTGGCGCCGTCGACGTCGAGGTCGAGGCGCGCGCAGAAGAGGTGCTGGTGGTACGGCGCCAAGAGGCCCGGCTCGAGCTCCGTCGCGGACGGGTTCACCTCGCCGGGGATGGCCGCGCGGGTCAAGACGATGCCGGTCAGCTTCGCCTCGAACTCGATCGTGCCGTCCTGGTAGAAGTACCAGAAGTAGCCGTACTCGTAGTTGTCGATCGTGGCGATCGAGGAGGCGACGAAGCGGCGGCTGCGGCGCACCTCGACGTGGCCGTCGGCATCGGTGTGCTTCCAGAGGATCCCGTAGTCCTCCTCGTGAAGGCAGATGCCGTTCTTCGTGACGCGCACCTCGCCCGCGGCATCCGCGATCGCGGTGTCCAGGTAGACGATCTCGCCGAGGCAGTCGCAGCCGAGCGTGAGCGAGTTCGTGTAGTTGCCGAAGCCGAACTCGCCCGTGTCGAAGGCGGCCTTGCGCGCGGCGCCATTGATGCCCTGGTCGCCGTAGGGGATGACGAGCTCGGCGATCGACAGGCGGTGGGCGATCTTGCGCTCGGTGCCCGCATCGTCGAAGCGCACGTCGTTGACGACGAGGCCCTCGCGCTGGCAGTGGCCGAGGCGGAAACGCCAGCGCTCCCAGCGGACCTCCCAGCCGTCGACGACGAACGAGGCGCCCTCGGGCTGGACGATCTCGAGCGGCTTCAGCCGCAGGTCACCGCCGGTCTGCCCGAGCCGGTACGGACCCGGCGTCTGCGGTGTCGGGATGCCCGCGGTGTCCTCGACGTCGACGACCTCCGCCGTGTCGATCGCGACGATCGCGTGCAGCCCGCCGATCGGATGCGCGTACTGGTTGGCGTCGGGCGTGGGGCGGTGCCACATCGGCGTCCAGAAGAGGCGGCGTCCGTCGTCGAGGTGCTCCGGCACATCGATGCCGAACGGCCACGTCTCCATGTGGATCTGTGAGATGTCGTCGATGCCGCGGCGGCGCAGGCCCTCGAGCACGCGCGGGTCGCTCTTGGCGGCGGCGATGCAGGCCGTGGCCTCCGGTCCGAGCAGCGCGGCCTTTTGCCCGGGCTGCGGGTCCCAGCGACGGATGGTGCCGTCGAGGCCGACGACGCTCTCGATCAGCAGCCCCTCGGCGCGGTCCCAGACCGTGATGCGCGCGGCGCGGTCGATCGGGTCGCCGGGGCTCCAGGCCGCGAGCACGTCCTTGGTCGGCTCGTCGAGCAGCGTGAAGACGAACAGGTGGTTGGGGCCCAGAGCCTGCTCGTGCCGCACGATTTCGATTGCGGCGGCGAGCTCATCGGGGCTGAGCGGATCGAGCGGATGCGGCGTCATGCGCGCAGCATACGAGGCCGTCTGCGGTCAAGCCAAGCGCGGCTAGAAGACGATCACCTGGCGCGCCGCCTCGGTCGAGCGGATGCGGTCGAAGGCGACGTTGATGTCGTCGAGCGTGATGCGCTCGATCATCTGGTCCAGCATGAGGTCGCCGGACTCGAGCCAGCCGACGATCAGTGGCCAGTCGCGCTGCGGTAGGAACGTCCCGTACCAGGAGCCGGCGATGGTGCGCTCCTCGACGATCAGCCCGAGTGTTGAGACCTCGGAGAGGTCCGTGTCCTCGACCATGCCGATCAGCGTCGTCTGGCCGGTGCGGCCCGTCATCGCAATCGCCTGGTCGATCGTCGACAGGAAGCCGAGCGCCTCGAAGGCGTGGTCGACGCCACCGGTCAGCTCGCGGACGGCCGCGACCGCATCGACCTCGGAGGCGTTGACGACGTCGGTCGCGCCGAGCTGGAGGGCGAGTGCGAGCTTGGACGCGTTGGTGTCGACGGCGATGATCCGCGCGGCGCCCGCAATGCGCGCACCCTGGACCGCGCTGAGGCCCACGCCGCCGCAGCCAACGACGGCCACGCTGTCGCCTGTGCGGACCTTGGCCGTGTTGAGCACGGCGCCAACACCGGTGGTGACGGCGCAGCCGACGAGCGCGAGGTACTCCCAGGGCAGCTCCGTCTCGACCTTGATCGCGGCGACCTCGGGCACGACGGTGTACTCGGAGAACGTCGAGCTGGAGTAGTGGTGGACGGTCTCGCCGTGCAGCGAGTAGCGGCTGGTGCCGTCGAGCAGGAAGCCGAACTCGTACTGGCCCTGCTCGGTGCAGAGTGCGGGGCGCTCCCGCTCGCACATCCGGCAATTGCCGCAGGGCGCGACCCACGCCAGCACGACCTTGTCGCCAACCTTGAGCGTGGTCACACCGGGTCCGACGGCCTCGACGATACCGGCGCCTTCGTGGCCCAGCATCGATGGCAC
>JBIIFR010000034.1:0-8582 GCA_044237215.1 Gaiellales bacterium | reverse complement strand
TGCCGCGCGTGACGACCGTGCTCCTCCCCGGCCTGCCGCAGGCCTCGCTCGCGATCGGAGGCGCGCGCCTCGATGGTGCCGACCTCGTCGGAGCAGTCGGGGCCGTGGCTGCCTCGCTCCGCGGCCGAGACCGCGTGGCACTGTGGTGCACGGCAGAGCTCGAGACCGGCCTCGGCGTCGCGGGCGCGCTCGCCGCGGGCGTCACCGTCGTGCCGCTCAACCCCGCCTCGGGCGACCGCGAGCTCGCCCACGAGACCGGCGACAGCCGCCCCGAGGCCGTGCTCGCCTCGGCGTCGGCAGACCTCCCGCCGACGCTGGCCGCGCTGCCGCGCATCGTGATCGACCCGACTGCGCGTGCGCCACTGCCGACGCATGCGATCGCTCCGGATGCGACGGCGTTGATCGTCTACACCTCGGGGACGACGGGGGCACCCAAGGGCGTGCTCCTGTCACGCCGGGCGATCGCCGCGAACCTCGATGCGCTGGCCGAGGCCTGGGCGTGGACCGGCGACGACGTCGTCACCCACGCGCTCCCGCTCTTCCATGTCCACGGCCTGGTGCTCGGCACCGTCGGGCCGCTCCGGCTCGGCGGTGGCGTCCGCCACGTCGGCCGCTTCTCGCCCGAGGCGATTGCCGCCGCGCTCGCTGACGACGCGACGATGCTGTTCGCCGTGCCGACCATGCACGGCCGTCTGCTCGCCGCCGCGGAGGCCGACCCGGCCGTGGCCGCTGCCCTACGTGGCGCACGCCTGATCGTGTCGGGGTCGGCCGCGCTGCCGGCCCGCGTCCACGAGGCGTACACGGCGGCGACCGGTCAGCGGATCGTCGAGCGCTACGGCATGAGCGAGGCGCTGATGATCGCGAGCGCCCGCCACGACGGACCGCGCATTCCTGGCGCGGTCGGCACGGCCCTGCCGGGCGTCGAGCTCCGCATCACCGATGACGCCGGCGCCGTCATGCCGAACGGCATCGCCGATGCGATCGGCAACGTCGAGCTCCGTAGCACCGCGCTGTTCGACGGCTATCTCGGCCGACCCGACGCGACGGCGGAGGCGCTCCGTGACGGCTGGTTCCGCACCGGCGATGTCGGCTCGCTGGATGCCGCTGGCGTGCTCCGGCTGGTGGGCCGCAGCTCGACCGACCTGATCAAGACCGGTGGCTATCGCGTCGGCGCCGGCGAGATCGAGGCGGCGCTGCTCGAGCACCCTGCTGTGCTCGAGGCCGCGGTGCTCGGGCTCCCCGACGACGACCTCGGCGAGCGCATCGCCGCGTGGGTCGTGCTGGCACCGGACAGCGAACTCACGGATGATGCGCTCGTGCAGCACGTCGCCACCCTCCTCGCCCCTCACAAGCGCCCCCGTGTCGTTACGCGCGTGGACGAGCTGCCGCGCAATGCACTGGGCAAGGTTCAGAAGCGGCGGCTCCTGCCGTGAGCATCGCCCGCCGCACCGACAGCCCGCTGCGCCAGCCGCGCACCTACGGCCGTGCGGTCTTCAGCGTCGCGATCTCCACCGGCACGCTCTACCTCGCCGCCGGCCTCCTGCCCGGCCTCTACCTCCACGACCCGCTGCGCGCGATCGTGGCGGCGATCTGGATCTCGATCGGCAACGCGATCATCTGGCCGCTCCTGATCCGCTTCGCGCTGCCCGTGGCCGTCTGGACGCTGGGTCTCGCCAGCTTCGTAATCAACGCCGCGCTGATCTGGGCGATCATCAACGGGCTCGAGGGGATGGAGGTCACCAGCTTCTGGACCGCGCTGGCCGTGGCCTTCCTGCTGACGATCGTCAACACCGTCGTGAGCGGCCTGATCGGTATCGACGACGACGACTTTTACTACCGCAACGTGATCCGCCGGCAGGCGCGCAAGCACGCCGACACCTCGCTCGACGAGCAGGTGCCCGGCATCCTGTTCCTCGAGATCGATGGGCTCGCCGAGCCGGTGCTGCGGCGCGCGATCCGCGACGGCAACGTCCCCGTGCTCGCACGCTTGATCCGCAGCGGGTCCCACCGGCTGGAGGGCTGGGAGTGCGACTGGTCGTCCCAGACGAGTGCCAGCCAGGCCGGCATCCTGCACGGCTCGAACGAGGACATCCCCGCATTCCGCTGGTTCGAGAAGGAGCGCGGCGCCTTCATGGTCTCGAACCATCCCGCCGGCGCGGCCGAGATCGAGCGGCGGCACTCCGACGGGCGCGGCCTGCTGGCCGGCGGCGGCGCCAGCCGCGGCAACCTCCTGACCGGCGATGCCGAGCACACGACGTTCACGATCTCGGCGCTGCAGGTGCGACCGACACGCGGCAAGGACTACTACGCGTACTTCGTCAACCCGTACTCGGTCTTCCGTACCTTCATGCTCGGCCTGCTCGACATCAGCCGCGAGCTGTACGCGGCGGCGCAGCAGATCCGCCGGGACGTCGTACCGCGCGTGCACCGTGGCATCCGCTACTCGCTGCTGCGCGCCGTCACCGTCGTGATTCTCCGCGACATCGCCGTCCAGACCGTCATCTCCGACGCCTACGCGGGCCGCCCGGTCGTGTACTCCACGTTCGTCGGCTACGACGAGGTCGCACACCACTCCGGCATCGAGCGCTACGACACGCTCGACGTGCTGCGCGGCATCGACCGGGCCTTCGGGCGCATCGCCCACGCCGCCGAGACCGCGGACCGCCCGTACCACGTCGTCGTGCTGTCCGATCACGGCCAGAGTCAGGGCGTCACGTTCCTCGATCGCTACGGCCTCTCGCTCGAGGACCTCGTGCGCGCGGTCTGCGAGGCGGACGTGATGGAGAGCCCGTTCGCCGTTGACGAGGGCTGGGCAACGCTCAGCGCCGCCGTCTCGGAGGTGCTGATGCAGCACTCGACGATGCGGCGCGTCGCGCAGTCGCTGCCGTCGCACGCGAGCGGCGATGCGCTCGTGCTCGGCCCCGGACACGAGCTTGCCTCCGAGCGGGGCGGGGCGCCCGACGAGACCGACGGCATCAAGGTGCTGGCCTCCGGCAGCCTCGGCCTGATCTTCCTCGACGAGACACCCGGGCGCCGCTCGCTCGAGGAGATCAACGCGCGCTTCCCCCGCCTCATCGAGACGCTCGTGGGACACCGCGGCATCGGCTTCATCCTGGTGCGCTCGGAGCAGTCCGGCGCGCTCGCGATCGGCGCGGACGGCGTCCACCATCTCGACACCGGTGTGATCGAGGGCGTCGACCCGCTGCTGCCGTTCGGGCCGAACGCCGCCCGCCACGTCCGCCGCACCGATGGCTTCGAGCATGTCGCGGACATCATGGTCAACGCCTCCTTCGACGAGCAGACGCACGAGATCGGCGCCTTCGAGGAGCTGGTCGGCTCCCATGGCGGCCTCGGCGGCGAGCAGATGCACCCGTTCATCCTCTTCCCCTCCGAGCTGCCCTGGCCTGACGAGCCCGTCGTCAGCGCCGAGCACCTGCACCGCGTACTGATCGGGTGGCTCGACGAGCTCGGCCACACCGCGGCACGCGACGGGCATCTTGAGCGGATGCGGGAGGACGCGTCCACCGCGTGAGCAGCGGCGCGCACCCCGGCCGCGACCACCTCACCTGGGTTGGACACGGGACCGTCGTCGTCGCGATGGGCGGCACGCGCGTCATCGTCGATCCGGTGCTGCGGCCGCGCGTCCTGCACCTCAAGCGCTTCCACCCGGTGCCGAAGCACGCGCTGCGGTCGCTCGATGCGGCGCTGATCACCCACCAGCATCACGACCACCTCGATCCTCCGTCGCTCGAGTCGCTCGGCAAAGACCTCCCGATCATCGTGCCGGCGGGCGCAGCGGGGACGCTGCGCCGCAAGCGGTTCACCCAGGTCATCGAGATCGCCGAGGGGGAGCGCATCCAGATCGGCCAGCTGCGCGCCACGGCCACGCCGGCGGACCACGACGCCCGCCGCGACCATCCGCTCGGCCCCGTCGCGTCACCGATCGGCTACCTCTTCGAGGGCTCCAAGCGGATCTACGTGGCGGGCGACACGGACCTGTTCGACGAGATGGAGCTGATCGGCCCCGTCGATTACGCCATGCTGCCGATCTTCGGTTGGGGCCCGGGCCTCGGACCCGGCCACATGGATCCCGAGCGCGCCGCCGAGGCAGCCCGACGCCTGCAGGCGCGCGTGGCGATCCCGATCCACTGGGGCACGCTCTGGCCGATCGGCCGCGGCGAGCCGCCGCGCGAGCCGGCCGACGCGTTCATCGAGCACTGCGCCCGCGTGGCGCCGGACACCGAGGCGCGTCTGCTCGAGCCCGGCTCGACGATCGAGTGGTAGTCCGTCGCGGCGCTGAGTCCTCTCGCGCTGCGTGAGAATCGCAGAGGACCGAAGGTCCCCCTGCGTTTCGATCAGACCAGGCGCTCGAGCACGATCTCGGTGAGGTCGGGATCGGCGTCGCGTAGTGCCTGCACGTGTTCCGGATGACAGGTGAAGTACAGGACCTGATGCCGCGTGGCGAGGTCGGCGATCACCGCAGCTGCGCCGGCGCGGCGCTCGGGGTCGAGGTGCGTGAGGACGTCGTCCATCAGCACGGGCAGTTCGGGGCCACCGTCAGCGTGCATCTCGTCAACCAGACCCGCGCGCAGACAGAGGTAGACGAGACCGACGGTGCCCTCCGACAGCTCGGCGAACGGGGTGCGTGCGCCATCGCGACCGACGATCTCGGAACGCGCGCCGGCCTTCTCACCGTCGGGCATACGGACGGTCACCCACGAGCCGTTCGTCGCGGTCGCGATCTGCGTGGCAGCGCGCTCGAAGACGCCCGGCTGGTGCTCCTCCACGAACCGATCGCGAGCCTGCTCGACGATCGTGTGGGCCAGCTGCAGCGTGAGCCACTCGTCGGCGACGGCGCGGAGATCGGCCTCGGCGTCGGCTGCGCTCTGGGCGAGCATCGCGAGGTCGGTGGAGTCCTCCGCGTTCTCGATCAACGCGCGCGTGCCGCCGAGCGCCGCGATGGCATCGGTGTGCTCGTCCTGCGCCGTGACGACCTGTCCGTCGAGCACGTCGTGCTGGGCCTCTGCCTGGTCCAAATCCAGCGCCTCGGCAGCGGTGATCAGCGCGGCATCAGCACGCGAGAGGTCGTCAACCTGGGCTTGGGCGAGCTCGCGGCGATGCTGCCACGCCTGCACGTCGGTGCGGTGCGCGGCCGCAGCTTCGCGCTGCGCCTCGAGGTCGTGCAGCGCCCGATCGATGGCGGTGCGCAGTTGTTCGAGCTCGGTCGGCGCACCCTCGCCAAGCGCGGCGGCGGCGCGCACGACGATCGCGTCGACCGTTGCCACGTCCGCCTGCGCCAGCGCAGTCGAGCGGGTGGCGGCATCGTCGGCCGTGCGGATCGCGCCGAACGTCGCCAGCACGTCGTCGAGCTGATCGACGCGGAGCTCGGCGGCCAGACCGCTGGCAACGAGCGCGGTGCGCCAGGCGGCACGCGCCTGCTCGGCCATCGCCTCGGCATTCGCAGCGGCGGCCTGCTGCTGGTCGGCGGCGGTGGCAGGGAGCTGCGGGCGGGCGGTGCGCGTGCTCGCAGCCAGACCGCCGAGGATGGCAGCACCGACGGCGACGCCGAGGATGCCGCCGATGATCGCGGCGGTGATGCCGACAAACCAGCCGATGGCAATCGCGACGAGGCTCACGACGATGAGTGCCGCCCCGAGGCCACGGCGGGGCGCCGGCGCGGCGGGCTCGACCGGTGGTGGAACCTGCGCGGCTGCGCTGCGGGCGACGTCGCCCAGACGCGTCGCCTCGCGTTCTGCCTCGCGCACGGCCTCAGCCGCGGCCCGCAGACCGGATTCGTCGGCGATTGATGGCACGGGCGCAGTGGCAGCCAATCCGACGCGCTCGCGTGCGCGCACCGCGCGCTCGCGGTCGCCTGCGGCGTCGGTCTCGTGCTGCGTGGCGCGGCGACGGGCGTCGATCGCCACGGGGAGGTCGGCATGCACCGCGCGGTACTCGCTGACAATCTCGACGGACGGCTCCTCTACCCCGGTCGCCTCGGGACGCAGGGCGTCGACGGCGGCGACCTCGGCCAGCGCCGCGCGCAGCTGCACGAGGCGATCGAGGCGCTGGAGCTCTTGCGTGGCGCGAACCAACTGCTCGTTGGCCCGAGCCACCCGCGCCTCGGCCTCGGCGAGTGCGTCGGCAGAGCGGTCGGCCGCACCGGCGTCCTTCTCGGCTTCGCGCAGTGCACGCCGCGCTGCGGTCGCGGCCTTCAGCGCGTGCGCGTAGGGCTGGTTCTCGCCCTGCTTCTTGTAGAGCGCGTCGGCACGCTTCTGCAGTGCAGTCAGCACGGGCTCGGCACCCGCACCGCCACCAAGTACGGCGGACGCGAGCACGCCGGCGCGTACCGACGGGTCGTCGAGCAGCCCCATCGAGGCGAGGTCGCGCGAATCGAAGGTCTGGACGCGGTCGAAGAGGTCGACACTGGCGATGCCCAGCGCGCGCATCAGTGCGGCATCGCCGACCGGCTCGCCGTGCTCATCGGTGATCACGACGCTGGAGCCATGCGTGCGTTCAACCCGGAAGCGGCGCCCATCGTCAGCCACGATGTCGACGCGCCCGGAGCGCTGGCCACCACCCTTGGGCTCGCGCCGCGGGCCCTCGCCGCGCAGCGCCGGAAAGCCGAACAGCACGCCGCGGATCAGTTGCATGGTCGAGCTCTTGCCGGACTCGTTAGGACCGTGGATGACGGTCAGGCCCGGCTCTGGCTCGACGACGCGGCCGCCGATCGCGCCGTAGGCGATCGCCTCGATGCGCGCGATTCTCATGCCGCACCGTCCTGCTCGAGCATCAATCCGAGCGCGAGTTCGCGGGCGGCCGCGAGGCGAGCCGCGAGATTCTCCTCGGCCAGGCCGGCAAGCGCCGTGTCGGTAAACGATTTGGCGAGCCCGTCGAGCACGTGCTGTAGCTCGGCGGGGTCAGCGGCGAACACGTCGAAGGCGCCGAGTGCCTCGGCGGCAAAGGCGTTGCTCTGCCGCAGTTCGTCGAGATCGACGGCGGGGCCGGCGGTCGAGGCGATGCGCTCCCAGACGAGGCCAGCGCCCTCCTGATCGTCGAGCGCGCTGCGCAGACCGGTCAGGTACTCGTCACGGACGAGCAACTCGTGCAGCGGGCCACGCCCGGTGAGCGTGGCCCGGAGCAGCACGACGCGACCATCGGCCTGTGCGACAACCGCGGCAGCGGCGCTGCGGAGCGCACGCTCGAGATCGGCCTCATCCTCCAACCCCTCGATCGGCACCTCGACGGCTTCAAAGCGCACACGATCGAGCTCGACGCGGCGATGCTCAAGCACGCGATCGCCCTCGAACTCGACGACGACGGCACCGTGCGGCCCGCGCTCGCCGGGCTTCGGCGAGCGGCCCTGCAGCGTGCCGGCGTAGATGATCGGCGGCTCGGCGTGCTCCTCGGCGTACGCGTGAATATGCCCGAGCGCCCAGTAATCCATGCGTGCCGCAATGAGGTCGGCAACGGTGCACGGCGCGTACGTGCCATGCCCCTCGCGCTCGCCGAGCGAGCAGTGCAGGATGCCGACGTGCAGGCCCGGCGCATCGCCGCGCGCGAACTTCAGCGCCAGATTCTCGGTCACCTCGCGCTTGCCAAACGAGACGCCGTGCACCGTCACCGGCCCTGCCGGGAGGTCGAGCATCTCGCTGGTCGGCACGTCCTTGCGGAAGACGTGGACGCCCTCGAGCCCGGCCAGCGGTGAGCGTCCGCTGAGCGGATCGTGGTTGCCATGCACCACGAAGACGTGAATGCCGGCACCCCGCAGGCGCTCGATGCCGCGGCGCACGCGAGAGCGCCCCCGCGGTGTGCCATCAGCGCGATCGAAGAGGTCGCCGCTGAGCACGAGGAACTCCGCCTCCTCCTCGAGGCAGCAGTCGATCAGCGCATCCCACGCCTCAAGCGACGCATCGCGCATCGTCTCGGCGAAGCCCTCCCGCAGCGTCCCGATCCCCACGAAGGGGCTGTCGAGGTGCAGGTCGGCGGCGTGGATGAAGCGGCGTGGCATGCGGAAGGATCGGGCGGGGAACGTGCAACGTGTTGTCGCGCGTCCCCCGCCGAACCTTACGCAGGAGTCCGGCTTGCGCCGGGAAGAACTAGGCCGTGCCGCTCTCGAAGAGCTTCTTGGCCGCCATGCCGGCGGAGATCATCATGATCCCGTCGAACAGGAGCTGGATACCGACCAGCAGGCCGATCGCCCAGGCTGCCGACGAGGGCAGGTCGGCGAGCACCATGACGGCGATGATCACGGCGAGGAAGCCGTTGACGATCGTCCAGCCGGAGTTCGGCATGGTGCCGCGTCCGGCGACGCCCGCGAGGATGCGGAAGAGGCCAAGCATGAGGAAGAAGATCGCCAGCACCCACGTCAGGGTGATCGTGCCGCTGACGGGATTGACGATCAGCCAGACGCCGGCGATCACGTAGATGATCGCGACGATGAAGCTCCAGATGCGGTGGCCGGTCGTGCCGCGGGAAATCGCCTCGGCGACGTAGGCCACGGCGCCGATCAGGAGCAGGATGCCGACGAGCAGGGTGATCGTCACCGACGCGAGCGGCGGGACGATGATCGCGATCGCGCCGAG
>JBIIFR010000033.1:0-8633 GCA_044237215.1 Gaiellales bacterium | reverse complement strand
ACCTCGCGGGCGGCCGCGCACCCGGCGAAGCCGGCTCCGATCACGATGACGTCATGCATGGCGTTCCCTCTCCCCGACGAACCTGACTCCACGATCAGCCTATCGGGCGCATGGCTCAGAGTCCAGCGCGGCTGGCCCGGGCGTCGATCTTCTCGGCCGCCTCGAGCAGGAACGCGCTGATACCGCGGGACTGGGTTGCGACCGTCTTGGGTCCCGCCCAGGTCGCGCTGACGGTGTGACTGATCTCGGTCGAGCCGAGTAGGACGACGACGTCGCAGCCATCGATCTCGCGCTGGACGTCACGCCCCGGTCGCGACGTCATCCCGTCGACGATGCGCACGTCGAGGTCGTTCCCCATCAGCAGCGGCAGCTCACGGTGGACGTCGGGGTTACCGCCGACGAAGATCACGCGATGGAAGCGCGCGCGCTGGCAGGCGCGGATCAGGATCAGCGCGCCGCGCCGGGTTGCGCTGCCCTCGCAGATCACGCAGCGGTCGCCGGCGCCGGCGACGATCGCCGTCGGATGCCCGCCGCCGAGACCGGCCAGCCGACAGGCCTCGCACAGCAGCGTCACGCGCGCCTTCAGGGTGGCCACGGCGTCCGGCCGCTTCCACTCGGCGATCCGCTCCTTGCCCTCGCGGGTGATGCCGGCCGCCTCGAGGGCGGCGCGCCCGGCCGCCTGTGCGGCGTCAGAGTGGTAGCCGCATTCGCGCAGCAGCTTCGCGGTCGGCAGATCGCGGGCCACGGGCCGGCGCCCCTAGCCCTGGTGCGCGATGGCGAGCGCCTGCGTGAGATCCGCGATCAGGTCAGGGCCGTGCTCGATCCCGGCCGACACACGGATCAGCGCCTCGGGCGTGCCCATCGCGCGCTCGGACTCGCGGTTGCCGCGCACCTCCATCAGTGACTCGACACCGCCGAGGCTGGTCGCGTTGGCAAAGACGTGCGTCGCGTTGCAGAGCCGCTCGGCGGCGGCGGGACCCGCGGCGAGCTCGAAGGAGAGCACGGTCCCGAAGCCCCGCATCTGCTTTGCGGCGAGGGCATGCCCCCGGTGCCAGCTGAGGCCCGGGTAGAGCACGTACGTCACGTGGTTCGAGTCGGCGAGGAACTCGGCGACGGCCTGTGCGTTGGCCTGCGCCCGTTCGAGGCGGACGGCAAGCGTCCGCAGCCCGCGCAGCGCGAGGTAGGCCTCGAGCGAGCCCGGCGTGGCGCCGTAGGCGTAGCGATGATCGCGGAGGCGGGTCGCCAGCTCATCGCTGCCGATCGCGACGCCCATCAGCAGGTCCGCGTGGCCGCCGATCAGCTTGGTTGCGCTGTGGACGACGAGATCGGCGCCGAGCGCGAGCGGCTGCTGCAGGAGCGGCGTGGTGAAGGTGCCGTCCACGACCAGCAGCGTCGTATCGTCGAGGCCCTCGGCGATGGCGGCGATGTCCGCGATCTGCAGCAGCGGGTTGCTCGGCGTCTCGACCCAGACGAGCTCTGCGCCTTGGGCCGCGGTCAGCACGGCAGCGGTATCGGTCTGGTCGACGAAGTGCACGTTGATGCGCCCGGCCTGTGCGCGCTCGCGCAGCTGGCTCCAGAGGCCCATGTAGAGCGAGACCGGCGCGACGACCGTCCCGCCGACCGGAACCAGATCAAGCACGGCGGAGGCGGCCGCGATCCCGCTGGCGAAGGCCACGGCGGTGCCGCCTTCGAGCTCGCCGATGACGCTCTCGAAGGCCTCCCACGTCTCGTTGCCCGAGCGCCCGTAGCTGAGCTCGCCACCCGCACGGAACGTGCTGTTGAGCGTCAGCGGCGTGTTGAGCATCGCGCCCGGTCCCTGCGGGCGTCCGCCCTGCACCAGCGTGGTGTCGGGATGGCGATCCATGGTCGGGAGGGTATCGGGCGCGGCGTCCGCACGGTGGCGATCAGGTTTGCTTTGGTGCCAGGCACCAAAGCAAACCTGATCGCGTGCGAGTGGTATCGGGTGACGCAATCCGGAGCGGGTTTGCCTTGGAACGTTGCTTTGGTGCCTGGCACCAAAGCAACGTTGATCGCGGGAGACAGGTGGGCCCGCCGCCCGAATCGGAAACCGCTGATACCGTGGGAGGACGTTCTTGGCTCCCGGCGAACTCGTCGGCGTCCCCAAGGATGCGCCCGCTCTGGAATCCACTCGAGCGTGCGAACTGCTCGAAGGAGTTTCATGACAGTCTCGTTTACCGACCTCGGCGTGCCCGCCGACCTGGCCGCCGTGCTCGCGCGGAAGGGCATCACTGCGCCCTTCCCGATCCAGGAGTACACCGTTCCCGACGCCCTGCAGGGCCTCGACGTGACGGGCCGTGCCCCGACCGGCTCCGGCAAGACCATCGCCTTCGGCCTCGCCGTCGCCGCGCAGGTCACGGCCGCCAAGCCGAAGCGCCCCACGGCGCTCATCCTCGCCCCGACCCGCGAGCTCGCGGAGCAGATCAAGAGCGAGGTTGAGCCCCTGGCCGCCGCGCGTGGTCGCAAGGTCGCTGCCGTCTACGGCGGCACCGGCTACGGCGCGCAGCAGTCCGCGCTGCGCCGCGGCGTCGACATCCTCGTCGCGTGCCCCGGCCGCCTCGAGGATCTGATCCAGCGCCGTGACGTCGATCTCTCTGACGTCCACATCGTCGTCCTCGACGAGGCCGACCGCATGGCCGACATGGGCTTCCTGCCCGTCGTCCGCCGCCTCTTCGCGCAGGTCCGACCCGACCGCCAGACGCTGCTCTTCTCCGCCACGCTCGACGGCGAGGTCGAGAAGGTCGCCCGTGAGTACCAGAACAACCCGGTCCGCCATGAGGCCGTCGCCGAGGAGCGCTCGGTCGGCAACGTCACCCACTACTTCTGGCGCTGCAAGCCGGACTCCCGCGTCGACCTCTTGGTCGACGTCGTCCTGCGCACCGGCACCGTGATCGCGTTCTGCCGCACCCGGCACGGCGTCGATCGTCTCGCGAAGAAGCTGAACCAGGCCGGCGTCGGCGCGGCCAACCTCCACGGGGGCCGCTCGCAGTCGCAGCGCGACCGTGCGCTCGCCGCCTTCCAGAGCGGCCGCATGCCGGTGCTCTGCGCCACGGACGTCGCTGCCCGCGGCATCCACGTCGACGAGGTCTCGTGCGTCGTGCACTTCGATCCGCCGGCGGACAAGGCCGACTACATCCACCGCTCCGGCCGCACCGGCCGTGCCGGTGAGGATGGCCTCGTCGTGAGCTTCGTTGGCAAGCAGGACGAGCACGCCGTTCGCAAGCTGATCAGCCAGCTGAAGGTCGACGTCGAGATGACGTCCGTCGATCTCGATCTGCTCGGCGAGGTCAAGACGGTCCGCGTCGACGGCAAGCGCCCGGCCATCGTCGAGCAGGCGGCAGCCGATGCCGTCGCCGAGACCGAGCTGAAGCCGCCGGGCGAGTCGCAGCGCGATCGCCGTGATGGCGACCGCCCGCGTCGTGACGGCAGCAAGCCGCGGCATCGTGATGCCGGCCGGCCGCAGCAGCGTGACGACGCCAAGCCCGCCCACGAGGGCAACCGCGAGGCGCGTCCGTACGAGCCGCGCGACGCGCGTCCCGCCGACACGCGCGGCGACGCCACGACGCGCGAGCACCACAAGCATCAGCAGTCGAACCGCACGGTGCACACGAACGGCACGCCGGAGCCCAAGGCCGGCAAGCCCACGCCGGGCAAGGCCGCGGCCGCGAAGCTGCGGCACAAGCGCCGCAAGCGCGCTGTCGGCGCCTAGTCCGTCGGGGAATCATCGGTGGAAGCGGTGTCGCGGGAAGCCTCCTGCGACACCTGCTTCCCGCCGCGCTGGCGTCCGATGTTGCTGACGATCAGCGCGAGCACCGTGACGAGGTAGAGCTGGCCCATCAGGCCCTCGGCGACGGCGACGAAGCGCCCGGTCGTATGCGCCGGCGTGAAGTCGCCGTAGCCGATCGTCGCGAGCGTGATGTACGAGAAGTAGAGGAACACCGAGGTCGGCTGGTTCGGGCCCTGCGTGAAGAACGTGTCGCCGGAGGCCGCGCTCAGCGACATGAAGACGTAGGCGAAGAAGAGGCCGATCATCAGGTAGACGGTGACGGCGTTGATGACGACGCGGGTGTTGATCACGGGCGCCTTGGCAACACGGGTGAAGATGCGGACGATCACGCCGAGGGTCAGCGCCGCGCTGAACGACGTGGCGACGAAGCGCCCGGAATCGATGCCGACCACCTCCGCCAGCACGCCGGCGATCACGACGATCGCCACGACGATGATCGGCGAGGCGACGTAGGCAATTCGGCGCAGCCGTAGGTCGCTGATGTGCGACACCACGGCGATCTGGAAGAGCAGGCTCTGCAGGAGCAGCGCGAGCAGCGCGGTGATGATCGACCGGTCGCCAGCCGCGATGCAGATGAACGCCGCGAACGAGATGAGCGGCGCGATCAGGATGTGGTTGTCGCTCGTCAGCGCCAGCCAGCGGTGGCCAAACTGCTTCCGCTGCTGGTCGAGGTGCGGACGGGGCGGTTGCGCGTTCACGCCTGCTCGGCCCTGTCCCGTGGTCCGAACATGCGCACCGTCTCAGCGTCGTCGCCGGGCGGCACGTTGGCGATGCCGAGCATGCGGTCGATGACCATGTTTTGGAAGCGGTGGCAGGATTCCTCGAAGCGGTAGCACATGCGGCCGCCCTCGTAGGCGGGGTTGCGCAGGCCATCCTGCACCCGCTCGACGATGCCGATGTCCTCCTTGTTGACCTCGTCCCAGAACGTCATCAGCGCATCGATGTCGGCCTCCGGATCGGCGCTGCCCGAAACAGAATCGGGGTGCGCGAGGAGGTACGCGACCTCGGCGGTATGCCCGACGCCGTCGGGGCGCGCGAGCAGCAGGAAGACGTGGTTTGCCATCACGTTGATCGCGATGTTCGGGAAGAGCCAGATAAAGCGTGCGGCCTCGGCGTCCTGGCCCTCGACGAACGTGACGGGCGGTAGACCCGCCCAGCCGCCGTCCTCGGTGTTCGGCGCGATCGGCCATGTGCAGAAGCCGACGTACTTGCCGGTGCCCTGCCAGCGATAGTGGTCGTCCATCGGCGAGACCTTGACCAGCGCGGGGTGCACCCACGGCAGGTGGTAGTACTCCATGAAGTTCTCGGCGATCAGCTTCCAGTCGGCCTTGATGTCGTACTCGACCCGGCGCTGTAGGCGGTACTCGCCGAGGCGGTAGCCGGCGAGGCGCTCGGTCAGGTCGCCGAGCTCGTGCTCAAGCTCGGGCGTCTCCGGGTCGAGGCAGACGAAGACGAGGAAGTTCCATTCGGTGATACGCACCGGGTGGAGGCCCATCTCGTCCTTATCGAATGCCTTGACGTCCGCCATGTCGAAGGCGACGCGCGCCTCGACGGGCACCTCGCTCTCAGGGGTGAACAGCGGCGTGCCGAGGCACTTGCCGTCCAGGTCGTACGCCCACGCGTGGTACGGGCACGAGAAAAAGCGCTTGACGTGGCCCGTGCCCTCACACAGGCGGGCGCCGCGGTGCCGGCACACGTTGTGGTGCGCGCGCAGCTCGCCGTCGGCGTTGCGGGTGACGATCAGCGAGCGGCCCGCGACCTCGACGACGAGGAAGTCGCCGGGCTCGCGCACCTCGTCGGTGACGCAGACGGGCACCCAGCTCTTGGCGAAGATCTCCTGCTGCTCGAGCTCGTGGAAGTCCTGCGAGGTGTAGGCATCGGGCACCAGCGTCCACGCGAAATCGACGGGCAGGCGGGTCTTGGCGTAGGTGTCCTCCCGGAGGAAGGCCTCGCGCGGCAGTGGGCGGTGCATGCCCGGGATGGTACCGCCGGCACGTGCCACGGGCGAGCGGTGTTCTACGGGGTGAGACCGAGGAGCAGGGTGACGATCAAGTCGGCGGCAGCGGTGCGCCGAGCGCGAGCCTACCAGCGCGGGGGCAGGCTGAGCCGGTAGGCTCCCGCACGATGGATGCCTTCATCGTCGATGCCGTGCGGACGCCGTTCGGCAGGAACCGCGGCGGCCTCAGCGGCATTCGCGTCGACGACCTGGCCGCCCTGCCGCTGCGCGCTCTCGTCGCGCGCCATCCGGAGCTCGATCCCGCGCAGATCGACGAGGTGCTGCTCGGCGACACGAACCAGGCTGGTGAGGACAACCGCAACGTGGCGCGCATGGCCCTGCTCCTCGCGGGCCTGCCCGTGTCGGTGCCGGGCGTCACGCTCAACCGCCTCTGCGGCTCTGGCGGCGAGGCGATCATCCAGGGCTCGCGGATGATCCGCTGCGGCGACGCCGACGTGGTCGTGGCCGGTGGCGTCGAGGGGATGAGCCGCTCACCGTTCATCCTGCAGAAGCCGGACGAGGCCCTGCCGCGTGACATGAAGCTGCACTCGACCGCGGTCGGCTGGCGGATGGTGAACCCGGCGATGCCGGACGCGTGGCTGCTGTCGCTCGGCGCGGCGGCCGAGCAGACCGCTGTGCGCCTCGGCATCACGCGCGAGGAGATGGACGCGTGGTCGGTCCGCAGCCACGCGCGGGCGCACGCGGCGTGGGAGGCCGGCCTCCACAACGACGTCGTGCTGGAGGTCGAGGGCGTACGCCGCGACGAGAGCATCCGGCCCGACACGAGCCTCGACGGGCTCGCCAAGCTGCGGCCCGCGTTCACGGCGGACGGCATCGTCACCGCCGGCAACTCGTCGCCCATCAACGACGGCGCCCTGGCGATGCTGGTGGCGGGCGAGCAGGCCTGCGCGACGCACGGCTGGGAGCCGCTCGCCCGGATCGGCCTGAGCGTGACGGTCGGTGTGGCGCCGCAGGAGTTCGGCTACGCGCCGGTGCCCGCGATCCGCGCGCTGCTCGATCGCGCCGGTCTGACGCCAGCGGACATCGACGTCTGGGAAGTGCAGGAGGCGTTCGCGGCCGTGCCGCTCGCCGTGCTGCGTGAAATCGACGGCATCGACGAGGAGGCCGTCAACGTGCAGGGCGGCGCGATCGCGTACGGACATCCGCTCGGCGCCTCGGCGCCGCGCCTCGTGCTCGACTGCGTGCGCGAGCTGGGGCGTCGCGGTGGCGGCACAGGGCTCGTGGCGGCCTGCATCGGCGTCGGGCAGGGCCAGGCCCTGCTCGTGCACGTCGGCTGATTTCCCAGGGAGGAGGCGGAAACCGGGTAGCATCCCGGCACTGATCCAGCCACTGCCCTAAAGGGGAAGCCCGCATGACCCGCAAGTACTCGCTCAAGGACGATCAGATCCCGCGTCATTGGTACAACATCGCCGCGGATCTGCCGAGCATGCCGCCGCCGCCGCTTCATCCGGGCACCGGGCAGCCGATCGGCCCCGACGATCTCGCGCCGCTCTTCCCGATGGCGCTGATCGGCCAGGAGGTCTCGACGGAGCGCATGATCGAGATCCCCGATCCGATCCGCGACGTCCTCGCGATGTGGCGCCCGACGCCGCTGTTCCGCGCCGAGAACCTCGAGGCCGCGCTCGGCACGGACTGCAAGATCTTCTACAAGTACGAGGGCACCTCGCCGGCCGGCTCGCACAAGCCGAACACGGCCATTCCGCAGGCCTGGTACAACAAGCAGGAGGGCGTCAAGCGCATCGCCACCGAGACGGGTGCGGGCCAGTGGGGCTCCGCACTGTCCTTCGCCGGCGCGCAATTCGACCTCGAGGTGAAGGTCTACCAGGTGCGTGCGTCCTACGACGCGAAGCCGTTCCGTCGCTCGATGATCGAGACGTGGGGCGGCTCGATCGTCGCCAGCCCGTCGATGGACACCAACGCGGGCCGCGCGATCCTCGAGACGGATCCGACCTGCCCCGGCAGCCTCGGCATCGCGATCTCGGAGGCCGTCGAGGACGCCGCCACGCGCGACGACACCAAGTACGCGCTCGGCTCGGTGCTCAACCACGTGCTGCTGCACCAGACGATCATCGGCCAGGAGGCCCAGGAGCAGATGCGCGAGGCCGGGGCGTACCCCGACGTCGTCGTCGGCTGCGTCGGCGGCGGCTCGAACTTCGCCGGCATTGCCTTCCCGTTCATCGCCGACAAGATCAATGGCAAGGACATCCGCGTCGTGGCCGTCGAGCCCGCTGCGTGCCCGACGCTGACGCGCGGCCACTACGGCTACGACTTCGGCGATACGGCGCAGCTGACGCCGCTGATGCCGATGCACACGCTCGGCCACGGCTTCATCCCCGACACGATCCACTCGGGTGGCCTGCGCTACCACGGCGCCGCGCCGATGGTCTCGCACCTGCTCAACCTCGGCCTGATCGAGGCCGTGGCGTACCCGCAGCGCGAGTGCTTCACCGAGGCCGTGCGTTTCGCCCGCACCGAGGGCATCATCCCGGCGCCCGAGCCGACGCACGCGATCCGTCAGGTCATCGCCGAGGTCGAGCGGGCCCGCGAGGAGGGCGTCTCCAAGACGATCCTGTTCAACCTCTGCGGTCACGGCAACTTCGACCTCGCCGCCTACGACGCGTTCTTCAACGGCACGATGGAGGACATCGAGCTGCCGCAGTCGGAGCTCGACAAGGCGGCCCTGTCGCTCGAGGGCCTGCCGGCGATCGCGTAATCCATGTCCGCCCTTTGGGCGGACATGGGCTTCCCGGGGTTGTGGGGGGCCCCCACAACGCGGGCCCCCCCCCCCCCCCCCCCCCCCCGCCCTGGGCG
>JBIIFR010000032.1:0-8666 GCA_044237215.1 Gaiellales bacterium | reverse complement strand
CGCGGCGGCGATGATCTCGTGCAACGGCATCGTTGGTGGCGCGCTGGTCATCGCCACCGTCCGCGGCCGAATCGCCACCTTCAATCCGGAGGGCGTCGGCGGCGCCGTCGCCGCGATCGGCGCGCTCGCGACGCTCAGCCTCGTGCTGCCCAACTACACGATCTCGGCCCCCGGGCCGTACTTCACCACCACGCAGCTGATCTTCGCCGCCATTGCGTCGCTCGGCATCTACGTCGCCTACGTGCTGGCCCAGACCGTACGCCACCGCGACTTCTTCCTGCCGGAGGAGTCCGAGCAGTCGGCTGCCGACATGGCCTAGCGCGAGACCGCTCGGCCAGCTCGCCGGTTGGCCGCAACCATCCGACCCCGGCGCACCGGACGCGGACGGACGCGTCGCTGGCGTTCGCCGTCGCAGTGGGCGCTCAACAGCTGCCGAGCACCCTTACCGACGGATTCGGTACCCAGAGCTCCTCGGGTTGGATTCGAACCAACAACCCTCCGATTAACAGTCGGATGCTCTGCCGTTGAGCTACCGAGGAATGCGGCGGAAGCATAGCCCGAACCAGCGGGCCAGCGGCGCGCTAGCGATCGGGGACGTTCATCGACCTCAGCTCGGTGCGGAGCGCCACGGAGGCGCGCTGTAATTCGGACAGCCGGAGCATCTCCTCGCCCGTCGCGGAGCCGTCTTCGATGCGCACGCGCAGCGGGCCGATCTCATCGTCAGCGGCCCGCAGCTGCACCTGCAGCACGAGCTCGCGCAGAGCCACCCGGGCCGCAGCATCGTCGGGGATGATCCCCGCGGCAGGATCCCACCGACCCACCAGCGCGTACAGCTCGGCCACGACGTCTTCGGAGCCGGGTGGCGTCTCGGGATCCTCGCCCACGAGCCGAGCACGGACCCACGGGACCAGCGCCTGATGGGAGGGGTCCCGCAGCGCAGGCGCCGTCTCCTCGAGCGCATCAAGCCCGTCGAAGGGCAGGGCGAGGCAGGCGGCGAGCAGCTCGCGCTCCACGCGGGTGCGCTGGTCGAGGCGTTTGCGGGCGCGGTCGAGCGCACCGTCCTGCGCCAGCGGCTGGCCGATCCGTGCCCCGCGCGTGAGGCGCGCCTCCAGCTCGGCATCGAGCGTGAGCGCGCCGGCAACCCGGCGCACCTGGGCGACGCGATCGGGCGTCGGTGGCGCCTCGGACAGGATCGTGCGCAGCTGGGCGTAGACGGCGTCGATGCCGATCTCATCGCGGCGCGCGAGGGCTCGACCGACGAGGAAGGCGAGCACGCTGACGGCGCCAGCAAACGCCTGCTCGACCGCCTCCTTGCCGCCCTCGGCGATCTCGGCCGGATCCTGACCGGCGGGCAGCGGGACGATCTTGACCTCGAACCCCTTCTGCTCGGCGAGGCGCATGCCGCGCAGGGCGGCATCCTGACCGGCCTGGTCGGCATCGAAGGCGAGCACGAGCGTGGCGCACAGCCGACGCAGCTCGGTCAGCTGCTCCTCGGTCAGGCTCGTCCCCATTGAGGCGACGGCCTCGTCCACGCCGACGGCGTGCAGCGCGATCACGTCCGTGTACCCCTCGACGATCACGGCGCGGCCACGCTTGGCGATCGGGCCGCGGGCGTGATGCAGGCCGTAGAGCAGCTTGCCCTTGTGGAAGAACGGCCCCTCCGGGGAGTTGATGTACTTCGGCCCCTCGACGCCAGGCATGACGCGACCGGCAAACCCGCGGACTCGGCCACGGCCGTCGAAGAGCGGGAACACGATGCGTCCGCGCAGGCGGTCGATCGGCCCGTTGCGCCCCTCGCTGGCGACGCCGGATGCGATCAGCTCCTCGTTCGTGTAGCCCTTGCCCTTGGCGCCCTGCACGACCCGCTCCCAGGCGTCGGGGGCGAACCCGATCCGCCAGTGGGCGATCAGCTCCGGTCCGAGCCTGCGCTCGACGAGGTACGCGCGGGCGGCCTCGGCCTCCGGGCTCTCCTTGAGGACGCGCTCGTAGTACCCGCAGGTCTCCTCAAGTAGGCGCTCAACGCGCTTCTCGCGCTCGATCTCCCGGGCCTCGTTCGGCGACAGCTCCTCATACTCGATTGGCACGCCGTAGCGCTCGGCGAGGCGCTCGACGGCCTCGGGGAAGTCACAGGCCTCAAGCTCCATCACGAACTTGAAGACATCGCCGCTGACCCCGCAGCCGAAGCAGTGGTACAGCTTCTGCGCCGGTTCGATCGAGAAGCTCGCCGTCTTCTCGTCGTGAAACGGACAACGCGCCATCGCGCGGATGCCCTGCTGGCGCACCTGACCGGTGCGGGCGGCAACCAACTCGACGAGGTCGGCGCGCTCGCGCACCTTCTCGACCGTCGCGCGGTTGATCCGGCCCGCCACGCCTAGAACCGCCAGGCGCTCGGCTCGAAGCGGTCCCGATAGGCGCGCAACGCATAGCGGTCGGTCATGCCGGCCACGTGGTCGACGACCCGGGTCTCGAACGGATCGGCCGACGAGGGCACCTCGTCGGGATGCTCGAGGTACCACGCGAATAGGGACTGCACGACGTTGCGGATGCGCGCGCGCTCGGTCTCGGTCGCCGGTCGCATGTAGACCTCGTCGAACATGAAGCCGCGCAACTCAAGCAGCGCCTCCGCGTACGGCGGCGTCTGCTGGATGTCCTCGACCCGGGCAGACTCCTCCACGAGGTCATGGACCAGCGCGTCGATGCGCCGGGCAGCCGTGGAGCCCAGCAGTGCCACGGGACCCGAGGGCAGGCGTGCGGGGTCGAGCACGCCGGCACGCACGGCGTCGTCGATGTCGTGGTTGATGTAGCCGAAGCGGTCGACCAGCTTGACGATGCGGGCCTCGGGCGTCCGCGGCACGACCGGCCCGGTGTGGTTGAGGATGCCGTCGCGCACCTCGTCGGTGAGGTTGAGCCCGCGGCCGCCGCGCTCGAGGTGCTCGACCATCCGCAGGGAGTGCTCGTTGTGGTGGAAGCGCCGACCAAAACGCTCCTCCAGCGCGTCGGACAACGCCTCCTCACCCGTGTGTCCGAAGGGCGGATGGCCGAGGTCGTGGCCGAGCGCGATCGCCTCCGTCAGGTCCTCGTTGAGCCCGAGCGCACGCGCCACGGCGCGCGCGATGCCCGTCACCTCGAGCGTGTGCGTGAGGCGCGTGCGGAAGTGGTCGCCCTCGGGCGCGATGAAGACCTGGGTCTTGTGCTTGAGGCGCCGAAATGCCTTCGAGTGCACGATGCGGTCGCGGTCGCGCTGGTACGGCGTCCGCAGGCGGCAGACGTCCTCGGGGTGCGCGCGCCCGCGCGAGTCGGCCGTGCGGGTCGCCCACGGCGCCAGCCGGGCGTCCTCCTCGTGCAGCATCCGCGCGAGGAAGCCGTCGGCCACCGGGCCGGCCAGCGCAGCTTCGCGCTCCGCGGGGGGAAGGTCGTTCACACCTCGTAGCGTAGTCAACGCCCTGCAGTCGGGCAGCGGGGCGCGCGGCTTACGCAGACGCGCCTCAGATGATCACGGGGACGGTACCCCCGTCGACGCCCCAGGCGGAGCCGGTCACGTACGAGGATCGCGCGCTGCACAGCAGCGCGATCACGTCGGCGATCTCCTCGGGCTCGGCCATGCGGCCGATCGGGCGTCCCGCGCCCGCCTTGGCCAGCGCGTCCTCGCGCGTCCCCTCGCCCCTGTTCTGGTCGGCAAGGCCACCCTCGGCGAGCCACGTCGGCGTGTGCGTGGGGCCCGGGCAGACGGCGTTGACGAGCACGCCGTGCTTCGCCTCCTGGTCCGACACGAGCTTCGAGTACGACAGCAGCGCCGCCTTCATCACGCTGTAGTCGGGCATGCCGCCCGACGGGCGCTTGCCCGCCGTCGACGACACGAGCACGACCCGGGCTTGGTCGCTCGCGCGCAGGTGCGGCAGCGCGGCGCGCGTGGCTCGGATGTGGCTCATCAGGTTGAGCTGGAAGCCCTCCTCCCAGTCCGCATCGGTGACGTCGTCGAGCTTGCGGGCCACGGCGAAGCCGACGTTGGCCACCAGCGCGTCGAGCTGGCCAAAGCGCGCGACCGTGGCAGCCACGGCGGCTTCCGGCACGCCCGGTGCGGCGAGATCCCCCGCGAAGGCGAAGGCCTCGACCCCCAGCCCCTCGAGCACGGTGACCGTCTCGTCGAGCCCGGCCTGCCCGCGTGCGGCGACGGCGATCCGTGCGCCCTCGCGAGCCAGCAGCTCCGCGGTGGCGCGACCGATGCCCGCCGAGCCGCCGGTGATCAGCACGACGCGTCCCTGCATTCCAAGATCCATGACGGCAGGGTACCGCTTGCCGGGTCCCGCGCGCGTACCCTGTGGGCATGGCCCGCGTCATCCTCATCCGTCACGGCGAGACGGATTGGAGTCGCGACGGGCGCTGGCAGGGCTGGAGCGACGTGCCCCTCAACGAGAAGGGCCACCGTCAGGCCCGCGACCTCGTCGAGCCGCTTGCCCGACAGCACCCCACCCACCTCGTGGCGACCGATCTCGTTCGCACCCAGGAGACCCTTCAGCCCTTGGCCGATGCCGTCGGACTCGTACCGCTGATCGAGCCCGAGTTCAAGGAGATCGACGTCGGCAGCTGGGCCGGACTGTCCCACGCCGAGGCCGAGGAGCGCTACCCGGAGGGCGTCGCGCGCCACGACGCCGGTGGCACCGGCTGGGAGGACGGCGAGACCTACGCCGACATCGCGATCCGCGGCGAGCGCGCCCTGCTGCGCCACACCGACGACCTCCCCTCCTCTGCCCTGCTCGTGATCTGCGCGCACGGCGGCCTGATCGGCGCCACCGTCGGCCGCGTGATCGGACTCACGCCGAACCAGCAGCGCCAGCGGCTCGGTCGCCCCAGCCACGGTCACGCCACGTACCTCAAGCGCAGCGATTCCGATGCCGGCCCCGTCTGGCGCCTGCTGGCGTACAACACGCCGCTCTGGCCCGACGCCGGCCCACCCGTCGAGCTCACGATCCTCTGAGGCGCGGGTCCAGCCGGCGCCGGCGCCCACCTGGCGGCTACGGACCCTTCCGCTGCGCGCTTACCTCGGAGTAGCCCATTGGTGTTCCGGGCTCCTCTCCGCGCTGCGCGTCGTGCTCTAGTATCGCAACATGCGCTGCGCCCTGATCGTTCTCTGCCTCGCCTGCACGCTGTCCGGCCTGCTGGCACCGCTGGCCAATGCGCAGTCCACGGGCGGGAGCAAGAGCGTCTGGCGCGACCACACGACGTACGGTTCGGTGTTCGTCAGCCCCGTCGCCGACGGTGCCCGCACGACCCTCTACCTCGATCTCCGCACGCGTCACGTCGCGCTCATGCGCTACCTCGAGCGCCTCCACACGCCGGGCTACGTCGGTGTTCGCCTGACGCCGACGGAGGTCTCGCAGCGCTTCGGGGCCAGCGCTGCCCATGTGCGCAGCGTTCGGCAATGGGCCAGAGCCCACGGCTTCACCACGCACCTCGGTCAGGCGCGGACCCACCTGCGTCTGCGGGGTCGCGCGGATACGGCTGAGCAGCAGTTCCGACTCGGGCAGATTGGTCGCTACCGCACCCAGTACGGCTATCACTATCGCGGCTCCTCCCAGGCCCCGCGCGTGCCAAAGGCCCTGCGCCCCTATGTCGACCACGTCTTCGGCCTCGATCACGCGATCGTGCCGCCACGCCAGGCCGCCACCACTCCCGTCACACCGGGTGCCACGCCTGGGCCACGCGTGCCGATGCGCCCCACCACCCCGGTCACGCCCACGACGCCCACGGGGGCACCCACGGCGCCAGCGGACGTCTGGGGCATCTACGGCAATGCCTCGATCATGGCGCAGTGGGCGCCCGTCAGCGCAGGCGCGTTCCGAGCCGTTGCGAGCCCGGGTGGTGCGGCGTGCACGGCGCCAGCCACAGCGACCCAGTGCGTGATCAGCGGGCTGACCAACGGCACAAGCTACACAATCGTTGTCAGCGTGACGGCCAACGGTCTCACCGCCGCCTCCGCTCCCTCGAGCCCCATCAGCCCGGCGGCCCCGTGGCCGGCCAGTTGCGCGACGACCCCGGCAGCGGGCGGATCCCCGACCCCGGTTGGCGTCGCCACGCAGTACGGGTTCAACACGCTCGGCCAGGCCGCCACGGCCCCGGCGCAGACCATCGCCATCATCGGCATGGGCATGGTGCCCGACATCGGTGATGTCAAGGCGACTCTGACCAACTGCAACACCAGCCCCGGAGCGAACACGATCAAGCTGCAGCTGCAGAATCTGCCGGGCGCCGCCATCACTGTTGGTGACGAGTTGACGTTCGACACCCAGTGGGTGGCTGCCCTGGCTCCTGCCAACACCACGATCGTCGTGATCAACGCGCCAAGCACCTTGGCGGGCTGGCAAGAGGCGATGGATGCCGCGCTGGCCCTGCCCAACCTCGAGGCGGTCACCGCCAGCTATGGCATGCCGGAGCAATGGCTCTACACGGAGGCCGCGAACAGCGTCGCCGGCACGTCGACGTCGCCGCTCGCTGCCATTCAGACGATCACCGACGCCTTCAATCAGGTCGCCGCCACCACGAGCATCTTCGTCGCCGCAGGCGATTGGGGCTCGTGGGGTGCCCAGAGCACGCCCCCCGTCGGCTGCGTCAGCAACAGCAGCGGTGACGCGGAGGTGTCCTGGCCCGCATCGATACCCAGCGTGACGGCCGTCGGCGGTACGCAATGGCCGAATGGTCCGACACGTGCGGGCGAAGCGGTCTGGCTCCAGCCGCTCGGCACGAGCCCGATGTGGCCCTGCACGGGTGCCGCCACGGGCGGCGGCATGAGCCAGCTCTACACCCAGAACGCCTGGCAGCAGACGGCGATGGCGCCGATCAGCACGACGATGCGGCTCGTGCCCGACGTGAGCCTGCTGGCTGGCCCGCCGGGCTACCTGATGGCAATGGGGGGTCAGCTGACGACGTTCATGGGCACCAGCGCCAGCGCGCCGACGCTCGCCGCTGCGACGCTGCGCATGAACGCATCGATGATCGCAAGCGGTGGGAGCGGCAATGCCCTCGGGCCGCTCGACCAGTATCTCTACAGCGTCCCCGCCGCTCGCGTGACGCTCGACCTCACGACCGGCACCAACGACCTCTTCGGCAATGGCCAATGCTGCACGGCAGGTCCCGGCTTTGACATGACGAGCGGCCTTGGCGTCCCGACCGCTCTGACCGATTGGGTGACCGTCTTCACGCAACTCAACAATGGTCAGACGCCGACGATCTCGGCGCCCCAGTCTCCGCTCGAACCGTCCTGATCGCCGTTTTTCTCCGGGACAGGCCACGAACCGGATGCGACGAAGGGGTCAGACCCTTTTGTCGCAGTACCGCTCGGGCACCTGCTGACAGCTCGTGTGTCTACGGCAGTCAACGGGACGAAAGGGTCTGACCTCTTCGCCGCATCCGTCTCGCAGGCGCATCAGCAGAGCACCTAGGCCAGGTCACCCTTGCCGGGCAGATCGAACGCCGTTCGCTTCGCCACATCTTGTAGCCCGGCCGGGAGCATTCCCAGCGCCGCCATCCGGTGGGCCTTGGCACCGGTCAGGTAGTGGGCCTTGGGGTGCTTGGTCGTCAGGGCCTCGAGAATCACCGCGGCGACGCCCTCCGGAGGGCTACCGGCCTCCTGCGTCTTGTAGCCGGCCGCGGTGAACGCGCGGAAGGTTTCGCCGTAGAGCGCCTCCTGCGCGGGCGTGAAGCTCTCGCCGACCTTGTCGATCATCGCCTTGGACGTCTTGTTGGCGCCGGTCTTGATGAAGCCCGGCTCGACGAGAATCGCCTCGATCCCCCAGGGCGCTAGCTCTTGTCGCAGCGTGTCGTTGAGCGACGCGATCGCCGACTTGGCTGCCGTCAGTGCCCCCATGAACGGGATGGTCACGCGGTCGCCGATCGAACCGATGAAGACGATCCGCCCCTGCGCCTGGCGCAGCAGGGGCAGCAGCGGCTGGGTGAGCGCGATCTGACCGAAGACGTCGACGGCAAACGATGCCCGCAGCGCGTCGACCGACAGCGTCTCGAGCGGGCCGGGAATGCCGACCCCGGCGACGTTGGCAAGCCCATCGAGTCCCGCGTCACCCACGTGGGCCGCGATCGTCTCGACCGCCAGCGCGATGTCCTCATCGTTGGTGATGTCCAGCTTGAGGCGCGTGAGCAGGTCCTCGTTGCCGGGGTGCTCGTTCGCCGCGACCGACCGGTCGCCGGCGAAGACGTGGAAGCCTGCCTCGAGCGCGGCCTCGAGCGTCGCCTTGCCGATCCCCGAGGACGTTCCGGTGATCACGAGATGCTTGTGCGGATCCGCCATTGTTCCTCACCCTTCGCTGACACGATCGTCGGAACACCGCGCTGCCTCTACGAGGCGACGCCCTGTCGCACGGAGTCTAGTCATGATGCGCGCCGAGTACCGTGACGGGCGGACGGTCGGCACGCCCCCATCCGTCCGAACCAGCGTGACCGCCGGCCAGTCTGCGGTGCCCGCCGTGAACGGGTGCCGGCCGAGGATGCGAATGGAGCCATGCCACCAGCGGCCCAGAACGACAGAAAGCCACCCCTTGCGGAGTGGCTTTCTGAAGATAATTCCGGCGGCGTCCTACTCTCCCGGGCAGTTTCCCACCAAGTACCATCGGCGCTGAGGGGCTTAACGACTCTGTTCGAAAAGGGAAGAGGTGGAT
>JBIIFR010000031.1:0-8776 GCA_044237215.1 Gaiellales bacterium | reverse complement strand
GACGGCCGCCGCGTGCTGATCGGCTACACGAGCGAGGAGCGCGTCGACCTGCGGGCGATCGCCCAAGATGTCGGCCGCCAGCTCGGCATCCGCATCGAGGCGCGGCAGGTCGGCCCGCGCGACGGTGCCCGCGTGACGGGTGGCTACGGTCTCTGCGGCGACGTCCTCTGCTGCACGCGCTTCCCAGCCCACGAGACGCGCATCACGCTGCGCATGGCGAAGGATCAGGAGCTGCCCGTCAACCCCGGGCGCGTGACGGGCCTGTGCGGCCGCCTGCGCTGCTGCCTCGCCTTCGAGCATCCGCTCTACCGCTCGTTCCGGGATCGCGCACCCGCGGTCGGGCGCACCGTCGAGACGCCCGAGGGCCGCGGCGTCGTGCGGGGCATCAACGTGCCGTCCGATTCGGTGATCGTGCGCTTCGAGGACGATCGGGAGCTGCCGATCCGTCTGGACGACGTGCGCGAGATCGCGCGCTGATACTGATCCCGGGGTAACCCGCAGGCGTAGTTGCCGTACAGTTCAGGAGCATTCCCAAGGAGGCCTGAGATGGGCGTTATCGCAGTTGGCGTTGATGGTTCGGATCGCTCGGTTCCCGCGCTGGAGTGGGCCGCCACGGAGGCGGCTGCGCACGGCCATACGCTGCGCGTCGTCACGGCCTGGTCGATTCCCGTGACCGCGTTGAGTCCGGGTGGCCTGCCGGCGCCGTACCCGGTCGACGAGCTCAAGGCCGATGGTCGCGCGGCGCAGGACGCTGTCATCGCCAAGGCGACCATCCCGGAGGGCGTTGAGATCGAGCACCACATCGTCGAGGGCGGCCCCGGTGCCGTCCTGCTCGATGCGGCGGAGTCGGCTGATCTCCTCGTAATCGGCTCGCGTGGCCACGGTGGTTTCAAGGGTCTGCTGCTCGGTTCCGTGGGGCAGCAGCTCACCGGCCATGCGGCCTGCCCGGTCGTCGTGGTACCGACCGCGCACCACTGACCGCGCACGGCGCGCTCCGTGCGAGCGGCGGAGCGCGTCGGTGGCTGAGGTTCGGCTCGGGCTGCGCGCCAACGCGCTGCAGTTCTCCCTGCTCGTCGCGCTGAACGCGCTGGTTGGTTCGATGGTGGGCCTCGAGCGCAGCGTGATGCCGCTGATCGGCGAGCGCGAGTTCGGCCTCACGTCGAAGGCCGCGATCCTCGCCTTCGTCCTTGCCTTCGGTCTCAGCAAGGCGATCACGAATCTCTTCTCCGGCAGTCTTGCGGAGCGACACTCGCGTCGGCGGATGCTGATCATCGGTTGGGCGCTGGCCCTGCCCGTGCCGCTGCTGATCGGCCTCGCGCCGACGTGGCACTGGATCGTCGTCGCCAACCTGTTCCTCGGCGTCAACCAGGGCCTCGCGTGGTCGATGACCGTGGTGATGAAGATCGATCTGGTGGGCCCGGCACGGCGTGGGTTGGCGCTCGGTCTGAACGAGGCGGCGGGCTACATCGGCGTGGCGTTGATGGCGCTCGCCACGGGCGCGCTCGCGGCGACGTACGCGCCCCGCGAGGTCGTCTGGGTCGGCGCGCTGGTGGTCGCCGTCGCGGGCCTCGCCATCTCGCTCGCCCTCGTGCGGGACACGGGCGCGCACGTCCGCCTCGAGCAGCGCGATCACGGCACGGACGGAGCGGTGCTCGGTCTCGGCGGGGCGATCGTCGAGGCGACGCTGCGCAACCGCCCGCTGCGGGCGTCCTGTCAGGCCGGTCTCGTCAACAACCTCAACGATGCCCTCGCCTGGGGGCTGGCGCCGCTCTATCTGGCCGCGACCGGGGCGTCGCTGCGGGAGATTGCGATCGTCGCGGCCGCGTACCCGCTGGTCTGGGGTGTGGGGCAGCTGGGTACGGGCTGGCTGAGCGACAGCGTGGGACGCAAGCCGTTGATCGTGCTCGGCATGCTCGTGCAGGCCGTGGCCCTGGGCGTGCTGGCCATCGGGGCGGGGGCCTTCGCGCCGTCCCTCGCGGCGGCGCTCTTGCTCGGCGTGGGCACCGCGATGGTCTACCCCACGCTGATCGCCGCCGTCGCCGACAACAGCCAGCCGCGCGACCGCGCCCGCATCGTCAGCGTGTACCGCTTCTGGCGTGACTTCGGCTTCGTGCTGGGCGCACTGGTCGCGGGCGTGCTGTCGGACTTGATCTCCGCGGAGGCGGCGATCGTCGCGGTTGCAGTCCTCACGGCCGCGAGCGGAATGTTTGTCGCAGCGACGCGCTGGCGCTGACGCACCGCGGTCGCCTACGGTTTCCGGCATGACGCAGCCGACAGCAGATACCAGTGCGCACGTGCGGGCGACCGCGCTCGGGATTCTCGATGTGGATCTCGCGGCGATGTACGGCAACGCTGATCCCTCCGGTGCGATGTTCGTGTCGCACGTCGCCCACGGTGACCTGCTGCACCTCTCGGGCACCGTCGCCACGAAGCACGGCGCGGCGTACCTGCCGGGCATCGTGGGCCAAGACGTCTCGGTCGACGAGGCGCGCGAGGCCGCACGGGTGGCGTGCATCGAGAGCATCCGTGTGATGGCCTTCGCCCTCGGCTCGCTCGATCGGGTCCAGCGCATGATCACGCTGACGGGCTACGTCAACTCCGCGCCGGACTTCGAGGATCAGCCTCGTGTCATCAACGGAGCGACGGAGTTGCTCGTCGAGGTGTTCGGCCAGGCGGGGCTCTGCGCTCGCGCGGCGATTGGCTGCCAGGGGTTGGCGATGAACTCCTCGGTCGAGCTGGTGATGACCTGCCAGTTCGACGGGGGCGAGGTCGTCTCGGCGCTACCGACGCCGGCCGCCGCACCGCTGCAATAGGTCAACGGGGCGGCGCCGGCCGGCTCCCCGTCGAGGAGAGCCGGCCGTACCTTCCTACGTGCTTCAGGCGCGCCCAGCAGCGAGCTGACGGGCGTGGCGGATCCGCTTCGCCTTGTCGACGGCCCGAGTCTGGGTCGCCTTTCCGCTGCGTGCGGTTGCGACGGCCGTGGTCGTTGTGGCGACCTCGGTGACGCCGATCGCCGTCGGCTCGCCTGTGCCGGTGGCACAGAAGCCGAAGGCGGCGACGCTGGTGCGCGGAGCGACGGAGGCCGCCCAGCTCGGTGCCGTCACGGTGACGACATTGCCACTACGGCTGGCGGTGCCGCTCCAGCTGTCGGTGATCTTGACGCTGGCCGGCAGGGTGAAGCGCAGCTTCCAGTTGGTCGATGCCCTAGTGCCGGTATTGGTGATCGTGAAGCTGCGGCAGAGGCCGCCGTTCCAGGTCGAGTCCTTCTTCACGGTGGCCTTCAGCACGACGGTGCCGGGGGCCGGCGTCGGTGCCGGCGTTGGGGCTGGCGTCGGCGTTGGCGTCGGCGTCGGGGTGGGTGTCGGCGTCGGGGTGGGTGTCGGCGTCGGCGTTGGGGCGGGCGTCGTTCCGGCCGTGCGCGCCGTCACCACGATGTTGTTCAGCTGTCCCGCGCCGGAGCCCGCCACGCACAGCCCGGTATCGGCGTAGGTGCCACCGGCAACGGCCTGTGCCCAGCTTGGCGCCACGACGGTGTAGTCGTTACCGCTGGACGTAAACGTGCCGCCCCAGGTGCTGGTGACTCGATCG
The DNA here is from genome assembly GCA_044237215.1 of Gaiellales bacterium. GTDB lineage: Bacteria > Actinomycetota > Thermoleophilia > Gaiellales > F1-60-MAGs149 > F1-60-MAGs149. The sequence goes on along the minus strand of JBIIFR010000031.1, from coordinate 5,188 downwards.
CCGTTCGGGATCGAGAAGCCGATCTTGTCGATGATCAGGGCGTTTGCTGTCGCGTTGGTGACGACGATCTTGCCGCACCATGCACCCGCCCATTGCGAGTCGATCGACACCCTGGCGCTGACGACGCCGGGTGTCGGCGCAGGCGTCGGGGTCGGTGTGGGGGTTGGCGTTGGCGTCGGCGTTGGCGTCGGCGTCGGCGTTGGCGTCGGGTTGATCACCGGTGTCCCACCGAAGGTCTTCCAGATCGTGGAAAACTGCATCGCGCTCTGCGTCACGCCACTGCAGTCGAGGCTCGTGTACGTGGTCGGCCCACCGCACTGAAAGTCCCGATTGAGCGACCACATGGCGATCCGGCCAATGCTCTTTGCGTTGGCCCAGTTGAGGAGCTTCGTGGCGTCGGCCGTGGTGAAGATCTCGGCAGGATTGTCGTTGATGCCGATCATCGGGGTGATGCCGACCATCCGGTACAGCTCGGCATCGCTACGACCCGGGTAGAACGGGGCGAGCTGGAGCTTGAGGGCCTCGCCGGCCTGGATGGCAAAGTTGCCCATCTTGCCCGCCGGCTGGGGGTCCCAGTAGTAGTCCATGGCCATAACGTTCACGACGCTCACGTCGACGCCGTGGGTGATTGCGCTCCGCACGACATTGAGCCCGTCGTTGGTGAGTCCGGTTGGCAACGTCGGCAGGGTCAGTGAGACCGTTACCGGCTTTCCGGCAGCGATGCCGGCGGCCTGCACCTTGGCGATGGCCTGCGAGCGCAGGGCGAGGGAGGCCGCGTCACTCTGGTCGGCCCCTTCGATGTCGAAGTCGAGGCTGCGGACGTTATACGTGTCGATCACCGACTGGTACTGCGCCGCGAGGGCGTTGACGCTGGTGCAGGTCCGCGCCAGTTCGCGTCCGGCGGCGCCACCGAACGAGATGATCGGCTCCGAGCCTGCGGCACGGGTGTCGCTGATCACCTGCTTGGCGTCGAACCACTCGTCGGACGCATTGAGTCCGTAGTAGCCACCCCACGATGCTTGGCAGGCGGACCCGCTGACAATGAAGGCGAGTGTTGTCGCCTTGGCGCCCGACGCGATAATCGAGCTGGTCGCCTTCGTCTTCGACTGCAACGTCATGTCGACGTAGGGAGCAAAGCTCTGCGCGGTCGCGGCCTGTGCGGTTGAGGCCTGGCCAAGGATGAGGCCCAGTGCTGCGCTGACGCAGAGGGCCGCGAAGCGCTGATGCCAATGGTGACGTGGTGTGGTGTGCATAGGTTCCCCTTTGGCCGCGGGTTTGCCCGACGCGGCGTGTGGAGTGGAAGACGGGCACTCGCCGGTTGTCTGACGCGGGCGTCCGCACTCGGCCACCTCTTCGTGTGCGGGCTCACAGTCCGGTGCCGGTGGTGTACCCCGTCGGCTGCGCACCGACGAGCGTCGTGCAATTACACTCCCGGCCGTACGCCGACGTAGCTCAGTTGGTAGAGCACTTCACTCGTAATGAAGGGGTCCGCGGTTCGAATCCGCGCGTCGGCTCTGTTCGCTCACTGAGCCGCAAGGTCTCGTGCGTCACCGATTCCGCAGAGCGAACACGCAGATGACACGCGACGACACGGGAAGCCTCTAGCCGGTAACGGCGACGGGACGCGTGGCCACTGTGACTCGCTTGCTGAAGCTGGCGATCTTCCCCGACGGCGTGGACGCAGTGGTGGTGATGATCCAGGTGCCATCGGTCAGGCGCACGGTGCAGGCGTAGGTGCTGCTCGCACTGGCGGTGCGCTGCTTGATCGTGCACGTGCCGGTGACGGTGCTGCCGCCGGGACGCGAGGTCGCCGACTGGGAGATGAGCGTGGCGTCCGCCGGTGCCGTACCGGTGGCCAAGCAGGTGGTTGCCACGCAGGGGACCTCACCCGTCAATTTCACGGGGGAGGTGGAGACAGGTGCGGATGCTGCGGCTACCGAGGCGAGCGCGGCGTTTGCGTCGAGCCGTCCGCCGGTCGTCACCTTGCCTGTCAGCGATGCCATCGGCACCGCGGTCGACAGCAGCGCCCGCTTCAGCTGGACCGCAGTCAGCGTGGGGTTCTTCGCCAGCAGCAGGGCGGCGGCACCGGCGACCTGCGGTGCTGCCATGGACGTCCCGCTCATGAAGTCGTAGCTTCCGCCTGCTGGCTGGTCGACGATGCACCGCACCTCCGGGATCGCGATCTTCACCTCGAGGCTCGTACGATCGGACTCGCCAGTCACGCGCACCACGGCGAACCTCAGCTTCGCCCAGGTCGCGCCACGGACGCCGGACAGATCGACGTTCCACGCCTCGAACCCGCCCCGGGTGTCGCCGGAGACCGCCCCGGCAAGGATCGGTGTGTTCGGAGCGCGATCCGTGACGTAGTACGCCTGCAGTTGCTCGTAGTCGCCGTCGAGATCGGTGGCGATGAACGCGTTCAGCCGGCACGACTCCCCAACCGGCTCGAACGTCCCCGGGGCCTGGATGGTCCAGATCTCGAGGCCGTTGCCATTCGGCTCGCCCTCCTCACGGGCAGTGGCGGAGAGATCCAGGTAGTGGAGACCGTTCGACAGCTCTCCTGCCGTCCACTGGTCGGCGGGATCCTGCGTCCAGCCGACGGGGAGCGGCGGCGTCTCGTCGCTCGGCTCGATCGCCGGGGCGAACGCGGTGGCGAACGCCGGCACCGTGCTCAGGATGCCGACGCCCGGTGCGGCGATGTCAACGGTCCTCGCCCCGTAGTTGGAGAACGAGGCCAGCTCGCCGCTGGCATCGATGGCGGCCACGCACAGCACGTTGGGCAGCGGGACGTTGCACGGATACTGCGGGGTCTCATCGTTGTCATTGGCGTCGTTTCCGGCAGCGGCGACGAACAGGGTGTTCGGGTGCTGACGGATGGCATCCGTGTCCGCCTCTCCGGTACCGCCGCCCCCGACGCTCGCATTCACCACGCGAGCCTGGCCACCGGCGTAGGCCAGCCCCTCGGCGGTGTACCCACACGAGCCGGTGAAGTCGCAGACGCGCACCGACGTCATGTCGACGGTCCAGTTGACACCGGTCACACCGAGACCGTTGTTACCGACGGCGCCGATGGTGCCGGCCACGTGCGTGCCATGGCTGTGAGTATCGCCGTACCCGAGCGGGTCAACCACGCCCTCGGCATCGGGCACGAAGTTTCGTCCCTTCGTCGCGCGCAGATTGGCCTCGAGGTCGGGGTGGTCCATGACGACCCCGCTGTCGACGACCGCCACCGGCACGTCCGCAGAACCCTGCGTCGTGCCCCACGCGCCGAGCGCGCCCAGATCCACGCCGGCAAGCCCGGTGAATGGCGGCGTGGCCTGCACCTGCTGGCCCGTGTTGCTGAGGCCCCACAGGTCGGTGAAGAGCGGATCGTTGGGCATGACCTCCGTGGTGGCGGGCACGTCGGCGACGGCCCAGACGACGTCCTCGTAGCGATCGAGCCTGCTCGCGACCTTGGCCGGGCTGGCGTCCTCGTCAACCGGGACCCGCCACACGTTCGGCAGTCCCTTCACCCTCCGTGCCCCATTCGCCTGGGCGCCTGCCTCGTCGAGCGCCCTCCGGCGCATGGTCGCGGAGACATCGCGCGCTTCGAACTTCACCAGCACGGCATCCGCCCGGTCGCGCACGCCCCTCGGGGTCGCGATCTGGACGTCCTCCGTCGCGAACTCGACGGGAGACGTCCAGATCGCGAAATCCGTCTCGTGCCTGGACCACGAGCCGACGCGGGGCTCAAACCACGAGTGCACGTTGGCGCGCTCAGACGTCCGGTACTGCGCTCCGCCGTCTCCTGCAGACCCGATCGACGGCGCAGGCGTGACGGCCAGGGCTACCCCAGTTGCGGCAATGGCGACGGACGCGCCGACACAGGCGGCAAGGACGGACAGGCGAGGTAGGTGACGCATGTGGTGCCCCTGAAGATGAGTGACGGAACGAGATAACCCTAGCCACATTCCTCCTCCCGTGGGCAACGCGGCGGGGCTAGCCCCGCCGCGTTGCCCAAGCGGGAATTCGTCGTCTACTCGGCGAACGCCCAGAACACGCCGCGCGGTCTACCGCAATGCAGGCGCTCGGGCGACCGTTGCCTGCACATGTACATGTGCGGCGATGCAACCACGGTTCGAACCAGTGGTGTGGAGCGAGAGCTGGGCCTCTTCAGGCGAACGACACCGTGAGCGACTCGTGCCCCCAAATCCAGTTGGACGTGATGCGCGGCCCTGCCTTGACGACGCTGTATTCGGGTGCGACGGCAAGGAGCTCTTCGATCAGTACTCGGGCCTCCAGCCGCGCCAGTGCGGCACCGAAGCAGATGTGGATGCCGTGCCCGAAACCGAGCTGCTGAGAGGGATCGCGGCGGACATCAAATTGCTCGGGGTTCTCAATGGCGCGTTCGTCGCGGTTCGCTGACGCCCAGACCAGACACGCCGTCGCGCCCGCCGGCATGGTGACGCCGTGCAGGGTGACGTCTCGCGTCAGCATGCGCACTTGGTCAAACGTCGAGGACTCGCAGCGCATCACCTCTTCGAATGCCTGCGGAATGAGGGTCGGGTCGTCCACCAGCGCAGCACGCTGGTCGGGGTGTTCCCCAAGGAGCGCGATGCCATTTCCGATCACGTTCGGAAGGGGACCCAGTGCCGGCACGAAGACGCCGACCACAAACGTGAAGAGCTCCGCGTCGGTGAGCGCCTCGCTCTCGTCGTCGCCAACGGCTACCAAGGCGCTGATGAGGTCATCGCCAGGCGTCTGCTTGCGTGCCGCGATGAGCGGAAAGAAGAGCGCGGGCAGGCGATCCTGCGGCGTGGGCGATGCCATGGGCTGGCCGGGGATGGCCCGCACCAGGACGTCCGTGATGTCGAGGCACTCGGCTGCCTGCTCGTCTGAGAGACCAAGGAGACGTGCGACCCCGCGCTGGGCGCACGGCCTGATGTAGTCAGCGACGAGATCGGCCTGACCGCGCGACACGAGCTCTTGAAGCACCGCCCGCGCATGGTCCCGGAGATCGGCCTCCATCCCGAGCATGCGTTCCGAGGTGAGCGCCTGTGACACCTTCCCGTGGAGCGCTGTGTGCGCGGGCGGATCGAGATCGTTGAGGCGTGGAAGTGCCGGATTACCCCACGCGCCCGCGGACGAGTACGTCTCCCAGTCGAGGGCAGCCGCCTGGACGTCGTCGTACCGCGTCAGGATGAAGTTG
>JBIIFR010000030.1:0-8779 GCA_044237215.1 Gaiellales bacterium | reverse complement strand
CGATCCAGGCACCGAAGATCGACGTGTAGTGGTACGCCGAGGCGACATAGATCAGCTCGTGGGGGATCGCGATTGGGAGCTCGTCAACGATCGCGCCAGCCGACCGCAGCGCGTCTGCCGCCGCCAGTGTGTTGCGCGCGACGTCGTCATCGACGGGGAAGCCGCCGCCAAAGTCCGTCGTCACCGCGATCCGCAGGCCACGGATGTCGCCGGGATCCGTAGGCAGTTCGAGCTTGGGGCGGAGCGAGCGATGGTCCATCGCGTGCGGGCCGGCCAGCACGTTCTGGAACAGGCGCATGTCCTCGACCGTGCGGGCGAGACCACCGTTATGGCAGTACATGTCGAGGCCGAATGGCGGCTCGCACGGCACGCGGCCGTGCGGCGCCTTGAACCCAACGACCCCGTTGAACGAGGCGGGAATGCGAATCGAGCCACCGATGTCGGAGCCACCGGCCAGCGTCGAGGTACCAGCGGCGAGCGAGGCCCCCGAACCACCGGAGGAACCGCCGACCGCGAACTCCGGGTTCCACGGATTGCGCGTCACGCCATGCACGCGCGACTGCGTGAACGCGGCGCACGAGAACTCTGGGGTCGTGGTGCGCGCGTGCTGGATGCAGCCGGCGTCGAACATGCGCTGCGCCAGCGGCGAGGTCTCATCCGCGACGAGGTCCTTGTAGATCAGCGAACCCATCGACCACGGCTGGCCGGCAACGGGCATCTCATCTTTGATCGCCGTGACGATGCCTTCGAGCGGCCGTGCGGTGCCATCCATCCACCGCTGCTCTGCCACCTTCGCCTCGGCGCGCGCCTCGTCGTAGCGCGTCCAGCAGAGCGCGTTGACGGTCGGTTCGACAGCCTCGGCGCGTGCGATCAGTGCGTCGAGCACCTCGACGGGCGAGAGCGTCTTCGCAGCGAAGCCCGCGAGGGCATCGCTGGCGGTGAGGTAGGCGAGATCGGTCATGGAGTGCTCCTAGCAGGAGAGGAAAGCCTCGACGGTGGAGGCGTAGAGATCGGCCTCTTCGATGTGGGCGACGTGCGAGGACTCTTCGAAGCAGACGAGCTCTGCGTGGGGGATGCCCTCCTTGATCTTGAGGGCGCAGGGCTCGCCAAGCTCGTCATACCCGCCGTACGTCACCAGCGTCGGCTGCGTGATGCGGTGCAGGTCGGCATCGCGCGACCAGTCCTTCATGTTGCCGACGAGGGTGAACTCGTTGGGGCCGTTCATCGTGTTGTAGACCTGGTTGCCGTCGAGCGACTCGCCGGTCTTGGCCATGCACTCGGGCCACGGATCGAGGCGACAGACGTGGCGCATGTAGAACGCCATCTCGGCTTCGGGGTAGCGCGGGTCGTCGAGATCGCCAGCCAGCAACACCTCGCCGTGCGGCGCGGGCAGCTCGGCCATCAGGCGCCGACAGTTCTCGCCGAACAGCGGCATGTTCGATGACGTCGAGGCGAGCACGACCTTCTCGATGCCCTGCGGCTCGCGGCAGAGGTAGTCGATCGAGAGCCAGCCGCCCCATGACTGGCCGAGCAGGTGGCACTGGTCGAGTCCGAGCGCCTCGCGCATCTGGTCGACCTCGTTCGTGAAGTAGTCGATCGTCCAGAGCGACGGATCGTCGGGCATGTCCGAGCGGCCACAGCCGAGCTGGTCGTAGACGACGACGGGGCGGTGCGCGGCGAGGCGCTCCTCGAGTGGCTCGAGGTAGTACGCCGCGGCGCCGGGCCCGCCGTGGAGGAGCAGGATCGGCAGGGCGTCGCCGCCACCGCTTCGCCGGTACCAGATCCGGCCGTGCTCAAGCTCGATGAATCCCTCGTCCGCCATGTGCTCCTCCTCGTCCTCGTGAAGCCTACGGGGAAATGGCGCGCGCGTCATACTCTCGCCATGACCGATCCGCAGCTCGCCACCCCGTCCGGCAAGCCCCGCGCCCGCGCGCTCGGCATCCCCTTCGACGGCAGGCCGGGTCCGCTCAACGCGATTACCGACGTGGCCGGGGTGGAGGTGGGCTACACGACCGTGATCGACGGCGACGATGTGCGCACCGGCGTGACCGGCATCCATCCGCGGGGCAAGGCCAATCCGCACGACGCGTGCGCGGCCGGCGTCTACTCGCTCAACGGCAACGGTGAGATGACAGGCTGGGCGTGGATCGAGGAGTCCGGCACCGTCAGCCTGCCGATCGCGATCACGAGCACGGCCGCCGTTGGCATCGCCCAGGCAGGGATCAACAGCTGGGTGCACGAGCGCTTCCCCGATCCCAACGACGAGTGGGCGCTGCCGGTTGCCGCGGAGACGTGGGACGGCTTCCTCCACGTGATCAACGACCGCCGCATCACCGAGGCCGAGGTGCACGCCGCGCTGGACACGGCCGCGTCCGGCCCGATTGAGGAGGGCTCGGTCGGGGGCGGCACGGGCATGAACTGCTGCGGCTTCAAGGCCGGCTCGGGCACGGCCTCGCGGCAGGTGGCGTGGGGCGACGAGACGTTCACCGTCGGTGCCTTCGTCCAGGCCAACTTCGGGTCCCGCGCGGAGTTGACCATCGCCGGCGTGCGACTCGGCGAGGCACTCAAGGACGATGATCCGCTTGGCTCCGACGACTGGGTCGTGCCCCCGGGCGCTGGTTCGATCATCGTGATCCTGGCGACCGACGCACCGCTCCTGCCGACGCAGATGAAGGCGCTGGCACGCCGCATCCCGCTCGGCCTGGCCCGCCTCGGCACCACGGGTTCGCATTTCTCGGGCGACATCTTCCTCGCCTTCTCGACCGCCAATGCCGGCGCCTTCTCGACGGGGTTCCCGCTCGGCGAGCCCACGGCCGCGGAGATCTCCACGCTGCGCTTCCTGCCCTGGACCCGCATCGACGGCCTCTTCGCCGCCACGGTGCAGAGCGTCGAGGAGGCGATCGTCAACGCACTCGTCGCGAACGAGGAGATGCACGGCCGCCTCGGCCGCCGCGTCCCGGCACTCCCGCACGACCGCGTCGTCGAGCTGCTGCGCGCCGCCGGCCGCCTCTGACGCCACGGCCCGGCGCGGCGAATCTGGATCCGGATCCAAATCTGCACGAAAACGGCAGATCTGGATCCGGATCCAAATCTGCACGAAAACGGTAAATCTGGATCCGGATCCAAATTCGCCGTCCGGACGCTATTCGGTGAGCGCGGCCTCGATGGCGGTGTGGGCGCGGTAGGTCTCGAAGCCGATCTCCGTGCGCTCGAGCATCGGCTGGGCCGAGAAGCGCGTGATCACCGTGTTGGTCTCCGTGTTGATCCGGCAGACCTGGCCGAATAGACCGAGCGCCTCGTAGATCTTGCCGGGCTCGACGATCCAGAAGGCGTTGTGGTACTCCGACCACGCGGCCCGATCCTCAGCGGCGAGCGTTGGGCTCGCGGCGAAGGCGCGCCGGGTGGCATCCGAGCCGTCGCGCGTGGCGGCGATCCAGTCGGCGGGGATGATCTGCGCACCGTCGACGGCGCCGTTCTCGAGGTGGGTGAGGCCGTAGCGCGCGATGTCGCGCAGGGTCGCCGTCATGCCGCCGCCCGTGAAGGGGAACCCGGCCGTGTCGAGGGTGATCGCAGCGTCGTGCTCGGCCCCGATGCGCGACCAGAGACGCTCCGACACGAGCTCGACGTACGGTGTGCCCGTCGCCACCTCGAGCATCCGGCCGAGCACGCTCGTCAAAGGCGTGCGGTACTCGAAGTGCTCGCCGTGCGGATAGGTTTGGCCGAACTCGCGGAAGATGCCCAGGGTGCCGATCGGCGCGGCGCCGTTGAGGGGAAGCGAACCGCTCTGGCGCATGAAGCGCATGACGTCGGGCTCCTCGTCGGAAGTGGCGAGCCGATCGTGTGCCTCCTCGAAGCCGGTGCCCACCGTCATGTCGACGAGCTGGCCGACCGTGGCGTCGGCCACGCTGGTGCCGGCGAACTCGGGAGCGACGTCAGCGACCAGCGCGTCCCGGGTCAGTGTTCCCCGCCCGAACTCGATCCCGAGCAGGGTCGCGGTGACCGACTTCGTGATGCTGGCGAGCAGATGCTGCGTGTCGGACTGCATGCCGTTGAGGTAGCGCTCGAAGACGACGGCGCCGTCCTTGAGCACGATGATCCCTTCGGTGCACGACGTTGCGAGATGCTCATCGAACGTGACCGTGCGGCCGCTGCGAGCGGTGAGCGTGAGCGAGCCAAGGTCGACCGGGGCGACGGGCAATGCGCGTACCGGTCCGGTGCCGCGGCTGATCGTCAGCAGCTCGCGGAACTCGCCGAGTCGCTGCAGCGAGCGCATGCCGTGCGTGTCGGCCAGCCAGTTGCCGAGATTGGGTGTCTCCTGCTCGTTCACTAGAACGAGTATGGCGGACGGGCTGTGAGTATGCTCCCGCGCATGTCCACCGACCGGCATCTGCTCGTCCGGATCCTGGGGGCACTCGTCCTGCTGGTCGCGATTGTCGCGGGGAGCAGCGTCCTGACGCGGACGACGCCGGCCGCGGCCGACGCCAAGGCGACGCCGCCCTGCAAGCCCTGCGAGGGGTACGCGACGGGTCAGCCCCTGCAGACGCCCAACCGGATCTACGCCGAGGACGGCGTGCTCGACTACACCCTCACGGCCGGGATGAGCACCTTCGAGCTTGGCGGCCGCACGGTGCGCAGCGAGGTCTACAACGGGCAGTTCCCGGGTCCGACGCTTGTCGTCGACCAGGGCGACACGATGAACGTCCTGCTGCGCAACCGCATGAAGGCGGACTACCTGCCGTACGGCGCCTCGTCAAAGAACCCACCGCCGCAGTTCCCGGGGCAGCCGTACGCCGGCTTCCCGCAGCGGCTCGGCAACATCACGAATCTGCACGTCCACGGCATGCACGTCTCGCCGAAGGCGCCGTCTGACGACGTGCTGCTCAAGATCCCGCCGGGCGATCAGTTCCAGTACCGCTACAAGCTGCCGGCGGATCATCCGCCGGGCCTCTATTGGTACCACCCGCACGGGCACCGGTACACCGACATGCAGGTGGGTGAGGGTCAGGCCGGGGCGATTATCGTCAAGGGCGGCCTAGATGAGGTGCCCGGTGTCAAGGGGCTCGAGGATCGGTTGATGGTGTTCCAGAACGTCACCGTCAAGAACGGCACCGTCGCAAGTTCGCAGTACCTGCCGCCTGACGGTCGGCTGATCACGATCAACGGCCAGGTCCAGCCACGCATCGACATCCGCCCCGGAGAGACGCAGCGCTGGCGGCTCCTCAACGCGTCGTACGAGCGCTTCCTGAAGATCCTGCCGATGGGCGGGGCGCGCTACTGGCAGTTGTCGCAGGATGCCGCCACCTTCGCCCACCCGAAGCAGGTCGGCGAGCTCTGGCTCGCACCCGGCCAGCGGATGGACGTCCTCGTGCAGGCCGGTCCGGAGGCGGGCTCCTTCCCCCTGATCCAGGCGGCCTTCAACCAGCGTCCCACCCCGTACGGCAAGCAGCCGCGCGTCCAGGTGGCGACGCTAAATGTCGCCGGAGCCGCCGAGACGCCGCAGGAGATTCCGGCCAACCTGCTGCCGGTCGAGGACCTGCGGGGGCCGGACGTGAAGATCGCCGCGCGCCACACGATTCGCTTCACCCAGGCGCCGCCACGCTTCTTCATCGATGGTGCGCTGTTCCACGACCATCACGGCAAGGCGGGCCCGACCTTCGTCGTTGGTCTCAACACCGTCGAGGAGTGGAAGATCTCGAACGCATCGCCGGAGTGGCACAACTTCCATCTGCACGTCGACGATTACCAGATCGTCCGTGAAGACGGCAAAGCGCTGAAGGGCGAGCCGCAGTGGGCCGATTCGATCGCCGTGGCGCCGGGCAAGACGATCACGATCCGCATCCCGTTCCGCGACTACCCCGGCACGTTCGTGTTCCACTGCCACGTCCTGGTGCACGAGGACCACGGCATGATGGCCGTCGTCAAGGTCGTCGACCGCGGCCGGCCGCCCCTCGCGGTGCCGGTGTGGACGCCCTAGAGCGCCTCGGCGAAGCAGCGAGCGGCTTTGGTGCACCTTGTGCCAGTCGCGTACAGTGTCGGTCCATCGTGAACAGCATGTGATCTGGGGTCCATCTGATGCGTCGAGGTTTCACCACACGTACGGCCATCCTGGCCACGGCCATGCTCGTGGCCACGGCCTTCGGGTCGTCGAGCGTCGCGGCAGCGTCCACTGCCCCTAAGGGCCCGGCCTCGCCACTGACTGACCCGGCGGCGATCCAGAAGCTGGCCGCTGACGCGTACGCGTGGGCGCTGGCGCCCGAGTTCGTCTACCGGTTCCTCAAGTACAACGCGTTGAAGACGGCGCCCGTCAACATGCTCGGCGGCAAGGGCACGGCAGCCGCGGCCTGGAACAACCTCGCGACGAATGCGGGTGACGCCTCGGTGCTGTACCTCAACGCGATGATGGATCTGAGCGGGCGTCCGGTGGCGGGCACGTCGAACGGGGGCACCAAGGAGCTGGTCCTGACCGTGCCGCCGTCGGCCAAGAACTACTACGTGGTCAATCTGCTGGACGACTTCATCAACTCGACGGGCAGCATCGGGACGCGCACCACGCCGTCGACGAGGTCGACCTCGTATCTGATCGCTGGGCCGACGTCGCAGTACGCTCGTCAGCGCGTCGCCAAGATCGACGGGTTCACGTATCGCGTGCTGCCCACCGACACCAACTACAACTGGATGTTGATTCGCATTCGCGCCGACTCGCTCGTGCCGTCGAGCAACCCGGCATCGATCGCGTCGATCAACGCGAGCACGGTGACGAAGTTCGCCTTGAACACGCTGGCGCAGTTCCAGGCCAACGGCAATGAGCCGATCTATCCGGCCACGACGTCCTATCCGCCCAACAAGGCGCAGCTGCAGCGGGCGCAGAAGTGGAAGAACGCGCCGACACAGGCGCTGGCGTTCTTCAAGCAGGCCGGCCGCTCGCTGGCGCTCAACCCACTGCCGTCGCGCACGACGGGTCTTGGCAACACGCCGCTCGCGGCGCTGCCCGCGTGGGTGGTTCCGCAGGCCAACGCGAGGAAGACGTTCCAGAACCCGTCGTACGGGCAGGCCAAGGCGCTGCGGCTGTTCCGACCGCTCGGGCTGCGTGCGAACGGCTATCTCGTGCCGCGCAACTGGGGTTCGGCGCAGCTCGACGCATTGCAGGCCGGCTACGAGGATGGACAGGCCAAGATTGCAGCGATGCAGTCGGCACTCGGGGCATCGCAGACAACCAACTACTGGTCGTACCTCAACGACAACATCGGCACCTATCCCAACAGCATCGAGGGATACCTGTATCGCGCAATCGTTGTCGTGGCAGGTGGCTCCGCCAACGTGCCACTGGATGCCATCTACACGCAGGCCAACAATCTCGATGGCACGAGCGCGACGCAGTTGACGGGGGACAACACGTACAAGATGACGTTTACGCCGCCGCCGGCGACCACGACGACACTGCCCCTCAACGGCACGTTCCCTCCGACAGTCAACAACGCGTCGGGCGATGCCAAGGGCTTCTGGTCGATCCACGTCTACCAGACGGATCCGACCCAGTCGGCCGCGCCATTCATCACGCAGGCGAGCGCACTCAACCTCGCCTACTCGCAGGCCAATCTCACGGTGAAGTCGGTGGATGCCAGTAACGACACCATCACGGTTGGTATGCCGACGTGGGGTGGAGCGCCGGAGGCCAGCCAGCCGGTGTTCTTCGGCACTGGCGCACAGGACTACGGGCTGCAGTCGAACACGACGTACTACATCGCCTCGACCCCAACGGTGAAGGGCAAGGGCAAGCGAACGACGTACACGTTCACCGTCAGCAAGACCTGGTTGCAGGAGGTGTCGCCAGTGACGTCGAGTGGTGGCGGCGTCCCCGAGCAGGGACCGTCGGGCGAGCCCGGCACGATTGCTGATCTCACTGCAGCGAGTGGTGCTCTCAACTGGGGGCCGGTACAGCCGGTGTCGCAGTTGGGCTCCCAGCAGGTGACCTCAGGGCAGCTGGCAGCTAACGCTGATGGCTCCTACACGCTCTGGTTCGGTCCGGCACTGCCCGCGGGCGCACCGGCCACCAACTGGATTCCGACGCCCTCGCTGGCGTCGCTGCAGCAGATCTACGGACCCAACGTCCAGGTGACGGCGCCGCAGATCCGCCCGATGCTCCGCATCTACTACCCGACTCCGGGCAGCAACACGGCGGCCAGCATCCTGCCGCCGCCGAACGGCTCGATGGGTGCCACCTGGGTGGTCCCGCAGATTCAGAAGGTCAACTAGCTGTAGCGCACGACGACGCATGAGCACGCTCTGGGCCGCCGTTGCTGGCGGCTCAGAGCGCCATGCTGGAACGTCGGTAGCTCGGCTCTAGATCGCGTCGGCGAAGCGGCGAATACGCCGTGCGGCCTCGACCAGCGTATCGTCGTCCATGCCGAGCGAGATGCGCACGTGCCCAGCGCCGGAGGGGCCGAACGTGTGCGTGGGCAGCACGGCGACCTTCTCCTCGTCGAGCAATCGCATCGCGAACGTCTCGGCGTCGAGGCCGGTCGGGCGGATGTCGATCATCACGAACATACCTGCCTCGGGGCGGCGCGGTGAGATCGTCGCGGCACCTTCGAGCTCGGTCATGACCAGGTCCAGTCGGCGCAGGTACTTGGCGCGCTCGGCGCGCGGGAACGCACCGCCATCGGACAACGCGACGGCGCCGGCGTCTTGGATGAACTGCACGCAGCCGAATAGCATCGCCTCGAGCAGCACCGCGGCACGCGCGCCGACGGCGGCGGGGCCAACAGCCCAGCCGTGGCGA
>JBIIFR010000029.1:0-8822 GCA_044237215.1 Gaiellales bacterium | reverse complement strand
AGACCCGACAGAGCGACGCGGAGGCGGGCTCCCGGCGGCTCGTTCATCTGGCCGTAGACGAGGGCGGTCTTGGCGATAACGCCAGACTCCTTCATCTCGAGCCAGAGGTCGTTGCCCTCACGGGTGCGCTCGCCGACGCCGGCGAAGACGGACAGGCCGCCATGCTGGGTCGCGATGTTGTTGATGAGCTCCTGAATCAGCACGGTCTTGCCGACGCCGGCACCGCCGAAGAGGCCGATCTTGCCGCCCTTCGTGTACGGGGCGAGCAGGTCGACGACTTTGATGCCGGTCTCGAGCAGGGACGGCTTGGGATCGAGCTCCTCGAACTTCGGCGGCTCGCGGTGGATGCCCCAGCGCTCGCCGGTGACGGGCTCGCCGTTGTCGATCGCGTCGCCGAGCACGTTGAAGATGCGGCCGAGCGTCTGCGGACCGACCGGGACGCTGATCGAGGCGCCGGTGTCGATGACCTCGGAGCCGCGGGCGAGACCGTCCGTGGAGTCCATGGCGACCGCGCGGACGCGGTTGTCGCCGAGATGCTGCTGGACCTCGGCGACGACGAAGCCGCTCTCGGTCTGGATGTGCAGTGCCGCGTAGATCGCGGGAAGCGAGTCCGGGAATACGGCGTCGATGACGACGCCCTTGATCTCCACGATCTTGCCGACGTTGCGCTCGCCCATGTGCGTCCAGTGCCCTCTCAGGTCGATGGTCTCGAAGGTGGTGCGGCCCGGGCGCGCTTGAGCGCCCGTGCATCTGGCGGCACCTTAGCGAACGTGGCCGCGGGAGGAAGTGATAACCGCGCGCTACGTGCCGTCGCGCAGGAAGTACACCGCGAAGTAGAACTGCTTGGCGGGGCCCCAGACGTAGTTGCCCAACCGCTCGGAGATCAGCGACACGTTGCGGCGCAGGCTCAGCGTTGCCCACGGCGCGAGGTCGCGCGCGGTGTCGGTCGACAACTGCGCGTACTGCGCAGCGCGATCGGCCCCCGGTACCAGTTGATTGATCTCCGTGATCCTGGCGTCGACGTCCTCGTCGCAGAACTGTCCGTAGTTCGCCCCCTGCCCGCAGCGCAGCAACGGTCCGTAGAACGTGATCGCGTCACCGTAATCCTGCCCCCAGCCGACGATGCCAATATCGAAATCGCTCGAGGGGTCGGCCAGGAAGCCGTAGTACACGTCGGCCGGCAGTGCCCTGAGCGTGACCGTGAAACCAATCGCCTCCAGCGCTGCCTTGACCGCGGCGGCCACCTGCGGCCCCGGGGCAGCAGAGACGTGCGCCAGGGTGATGCCAATCGGCGTGACGAAGCCGGACTCGGCCAGCAGGGCCCTGGCCCGTCCCAGATCCTTCGTGTAGATGCCGGTTGGCTGATCCACCAGCAGGTTCTGCGGCAGGATCTGGCTCCAAGCGGAGCCGCTGAGCCGGCCGCCGCTCGCTCTGACGACCGCCCCGCGATCGATGGCGTAATTGACGGCCCGGCGGAGCCTGACGTCGTCGAACGGCGCCCTGTCCGTCCGGAACACGGCGTAGTCGATAGCGGCGTCCGGGGTCGAGAACAGGCGATCCGCGAACCGGGGATCGGTGGCCGTCTCCGAGACCTGCGGGCCGATCGGCGCGGAGCCGTCGAACGAGAGGTCGATCGCGCCGGACTTGAGCTGGGCGTACTGGGTGCCGCTGGGTACCCCGATCTGGAGCGAGATGCCGTCGATGTTGTTCTCGTCGTCGGCCTGTGGGACGCCGGCGGCGACGTTGTCGTCCCAGCTCGGCTCACGCTCGATCGTGACCGACCTGCCGGGCTCGTGCCCGGTGATCGAATACGGGCCGACGAACGGCGGCGGGGTGGCGGACCGCGCCGGCGGCGTTGAGGCCGGGGTGATGAAGGCCCAAGGCATCGCTAGGGCCCGCGGGAATGATCCATCCGCCTCGGTCAGCGTGAAGGACGTGGTCAGTTCGCTGACGACCCTGATGCCGCTGATGCCACTATCCCGCGCGCCACTCGCTGTCGCCATGGCCTCGGTGTACTCCGCCATCCCGACGAGACCCGCGTAGTAGCCCGACGCCGGCGGCCCACCGGTCGCGCACTGGATGGCCGGATCGAGGATGCGCTCAAACGTTGCCTTGACGTCCTTGGCCGTCACGGGCGACCCGTCGGGGAAGGTGAGGCCTTCGCGCAGCGTGACCGTGTAGGTCAGGCCATCTCCGGAGATCGTCGGCATGTCGGCGGCGAGCTCGGGTTGCAGGTCGTCGGTGGCGGGCGCGACAACCGTGTTCGGATAGCCGTAGAGCCCGCGCGCCATGAAGGCGAAGACGGACCATGAGCTGCCGTAGTAAGAGAGGCCATTCCAGCAGTCGATGTCCTCGTCCATCGCCATCGTCAGCATGCCGCCCTTGGTCGGCGCCTCCTTGGCGGGGAACCCTCCGGCCAGCTGGTCGCCGTCCACTGTAGGGGCGGCAGCGCCGGTGATGGCCGTGGCCGTGACGATGGCGTTGGGGCTCGATTCATCACGCGAGCCGCAGGCCGCGACGACGAGGGCGAGCGTCGTCAGAGCCACAGCCATCACCACCCGCCGGTGCCTCATCGGCCCCTCCCCTGCGGTGCGATCATCGCGGACGGCGGCGGCCCGTCGGGGGAGTGCCGGCGCACCCCTGCGAGGTGCGCGCTGCAGGCGGGAGCCCCGCATGATCGGTGCGGCCAGCGCGCCGCGGCCACGATGCTCACGTTCTCTGGCTGCACGACACTCGACACGCGCTGGTCCACCTCCCGTCGGGAAACGCTACCTGCAGCGGGTCCGAGCAGCAGACAGCCGGGCCGCCGCCGAGGCTCGGGGCAGGCCTTACGAGATGGCGTCGGCGCCGGCCACGACCTCCAGCAACTGCTGGGTGATCTCGGCCTGGCGGGCGCGGTTCATGTCGAGCGTGAGCCGGTCGATCAGATCCTTGGCGTTGTCGGAGGCGCTGCGCATCGCGGTCATGCGCGCACCGTGCTCGGAGGCCGTGGACTCGAGCAGGGCCCGGAAGATCTCCGTCTCAAGCGCCGTCGTGAGCAGCGGCCCGAGCATGACCTCGGCCTCGGGCTCGAACAGGAGCTCACCGGAGGCGGCGGCCTGTCCTGCGGCCGCGGCGGGAGGCAGCGGGATCGGCAGCACCTCATCGGCGTACACGGTCTGCACGAGCGGCGAGTCGAAGTGGTTGAAGACCAGGATCAGGCGATCGAAGACGCCCTCGCCGTACTGCTCGATCAGCGTGTTCGCGATCTGCTCCGCGTCCTGGTAGACCGGACGATCGGTGAAGCCCGTCCAGACTTCGCGCAGCGCGGCGCCGCGGAAGCGGAGCGAGCCCGCACCCTTGCGCCCCGCCGCGTACCAGACGATCTCGCGGCCCTGGGCGCGTTCCGCTGCGGCCTCGTCGAGCGCGCGGCGCAGGACGCTGGCGTTGAACGCGCCGGCCAGGCCACGATCGCCGGACATCAGCAGGATGCCGGTCTTCGCGATCTCGCGACGCTCGAGCAGCGGCTGGCCGCTGAGCGCACCCGTGCGGCTGGCCGTCTCGGAGATCAGCTCGTGCATGCCGCTCGCGAACGGACGCAGCGCCTCGATGCGCACCTGCGCACGGCGCAGCTTCGCACCGGCCACCAGCTCCATCGCCTTGGTGATCTTGCTGGTGTTCTTGACGGAATGGATCCGCCGGCGGATGTCCTGAAGGGACGCCACGGTCTACGCGGTGGCTCCGGTGGTGACGACCGAGCCCTGGAAGCCGGAGGCGAACTGCTCCGCCGCGGTCTTCAGCTTGGCGACCGTGTCGTCGGAGAGATCGAGCGACTCGCGGATCGCCGTGAGGATCGTCTTCTCGGCGCGCAGCGACTGGCGGAAGCCGTCGTTGAAGCGCGAGACGTCGGCAACGTCGACCCCGTCGACGTGACCGTTCGTGGTCGCCCAGATGATCGCCACCTGCTCCTCGACGGGCCAGGGGTCGTACTGGTTCTGGTTGAGCGTCTGCACGAGGCGCTGGCCGCGGTTGATCTGGGCCAGCGTGGCCGCATCGAGCTCGGAGGCGAACTGCGCGAACGCCTCGAGTGCGCGGAACTGCGCCAGCTCGAGCTTGAGTCGACCGGCGACCTTCTTCATCGCCTTCGTCTGGGCGTTCGAGCCCACGCGGGAGACGGACAGGCCGACGTTGATGGCCGGGCGGACGCCCTGGAAGAACAGGCTCGTCTCGAGGAAGATCTGGCCGTCGGTGATCGAGATGACGTTCGTCGGGATGTAGGCCGACACGTCGCCGGCCTGCGTCTCGATGATCGGCAGCGCGGTCAGGGAGCCGCCACCGAGCTCGTCGCTCAGCTTGACGGCGCGCTCGAGCAGGCGCGAATGCAGGTAGAAGACGTCGCCCGGGAAGGCCTCGCGACCCGGTGGACGGCGCACGAGCAGCGACATCTGGCGGTAGGCGTCGGCCTGCTTGGTCAGGTCGTCGTAGACCACGAGGGCGTGGCCGCCCTTGTACAGGAAGTACTCGCCCATCGCGCAGCCGGCGTACGGAGCGATGTACTTGATCGGTGCGGCCTCGGAGGCGTTGGCGGCCACGACAATCGTGTACTCCATCGCGCCGTGCTCACGCAGCTTCTCGACAACCTGCGCGACCGTCGAGGCCTTCTGGCCGACGGCGACGTAGACGCAGATGACGCCCGAGTCCTTCTGGTTGATGATCGTGTCGATCGCCACGGCCGTCTTGCCCGTCTGGCGGTCACCGATGATCAGCTCGCGCTGGCCACGACCGATCGGCACGAGGGCGTCGAGCGCCTTCAGGCCGGTCTGGAGCGGCTGGGTGACCGGCTGGCGGTCGACGACGCCCGGCGCCTTGAACTCGAGCGAGCGCGTCTCGGTCGTCGTGATCGCCGGGCCGCCGTCGATCGGCTCGCCCAGCGGGTTGACGACGCGGCCGATCAGCTGCTCGCCGACGGGGACGCTCATGACCTTGCCGGTGCGCCGGACGGTGTCGCCCTCGCGGATCTTCTGCCACTCGCCGAACAGCACGACGGCGACGTTCGACTCCTCGAGGTTGAGGGCCAGGCCCGTCACCCCGTGGGGCAGCTCGAGCATCTCAAGGACGATGCAGCGCTCGAGGCCGTAGACGCGGGCGATGCCGTCGCCGACCTGGATGACGGTGCCGATCTCCTCGACGTCGGCGGTGTCCTCGAACCCGCTGATCTGGTTCTTGAGGATGGAGGCGATCTCGTCGGGATTCAGCTTCACGGTTCTCTCCGTCTATCTAGGCGGTCGGGATGCGGGCGGCGCGCAGATCGCGGCCGAGCAGGTCGAGGCGGCGACGCAGGGATGCGTCGACGAGGCGATCGCGGACCCGTAGGACCACGCCGCCGAGGATGGTCGGATCGACGGTGCGATCCATGGTCACGGTCAATCCGGTGGCCGCCGCGAGCTGCTTCTGCACCTTCGCGGCGGTGGCGTCGTCGATGGCGACGGCTGTCGTCAGCTCGACGGCGAGCTCGTTGCGGTCGAGGCGCACGCGATCGGCGAGCGCCTCCTGGATCTCGGACAGCTGGCCGAGGCGGCGATGGTCGAGCAGCACCTGCAGGAAGCGGGCGACGATCGGATCCGCGCCCTTCGAGAGCTCGGTCAGCAGGTTGCGCTTGCTTGCCCCCGACACGGCCGGGTTGGTCAGGGCGCGAGCCAGCGCGGGCGTGCCGCGGACGGCGTCCGCGATCTCGGCCAGCTCGCCGTCAACCTCGTTCAGGCGGCCGGCGTCGGCGGCGGCGCTGTAGAGCGCCGTGGCGTACGGGGAGGCTGCACTCACGCCCGGTCAGATCCCCCGTGCAGAGCGGAGAAGTCGACGCCCGCGAGCGCCTCCTCAACGAGGCGCTTCTGCTCCGACGCGTCGAGCGCGTGGCCGAGCACCTTCTCGGTGGCCAGCAGCGTCAGGTCCGCGATCTCGTTCTTGATGCGATCCAGCGCCTGCTGCGTCTCCGCGGCAATCGCCTGCTGAGCAGCGGCAATGCCCCGCTCTCGCTCGACGGCCAGTTCCTCGCTGAGCTGACGCTGCTGCTCGGCGGACGTCGCCCGAGCACGCTCGAGGATCTCGGACGCCTCCTGACGGCTGGCCGCCAGCTGGGCCGTGTACTCACCGAGCAGTCGCTCGGCCTCTTCGCGGGCATGCTCGGCCGCCTCGAGGTTCTTGCGCACGGCATCCCGCCGCTCGTCGAGCAGCGCGGCGATCTTCCCGAACGCGAACTTCTTCAGCACGAAGAGCACGATCAGGAAGGTGACGAGCGTCCAGATGCTCAGCCCGAGCTCGGGCGTGATCAGACTGGCTTCGCTGGCGACTACGGCGGGCAGCATCGTTCGTTACCCGATGAAGAAGGCGACGAAGCCCATCAGGAGGGCGTAGAACGTAATCGCCTCGGTGAGTGCCAAGCCGAGGAACATCAGGCCCTGCAGGTCGGAGCGGAGCTCCGGCTGACGGGACACGCCCTCGATCGTCTTGCCGATCAGATAGCCCACGCCGATGCCCGGCCCAATTGCGCCGAAGCCCGTGCCCAGACCAAGCGCGATCACCTTCGCCGCGCTGACGATTCCTTCGTCGGTAACTGCCATTTCTACATGTCCTCCTGTGGTGGTCCTGCGTTGGGTTTCAGTGATGGGGCTCGATGGCCGAGCCGATGTAGATGCCCGAAAGCATCGCAAAGATGTACGCCTGGAGCGACGCGACGAGGCCCCATTCGAAGATGTAGAAGGCGACGGCCACCGGGATCGTGACAGGGGCGATGAAGAGCTGCCCCAGCAGGATCACGAAGCCGACGCACATGATGATCAGCAGATGCCCGCCCAGCATGTTGGCGAAGAGGCGGACGCTGAGCGAGATGATGCGCAGGAACTGCGAGAGCACCTCGAGGATGATCATCGCCGGCAGGAGCGCCTTCGGGCTCGGCGGGATCCAGCTCTTGAAGTACGGCACGAAGCCGTTCGCGCGGACGCCCTCAACGTGCGAGATCATCACCGTCAGCAGCGTCAGGGTGAGCGTGACCGACAGGTTCGACGTCGCCGCGTAGATGGTCAGGCCCGGGATCGATCCCCACAGCGGATTGTGGGTGTCGAGCGGCAGCGGGATGAAGCTGATCATGTTCAGCACCCAGATGAACACGAACAGCGAGGCGACGTACGGGAACCAGCGGACGTACGCGACCTTCGGCAGCGTGGCCTGCCCGATGTTCGTCTCGGAGAACGTGTAGAGCAGCTCGACGACCGACTGCGTGCGCTTCGGATCGGTGCGGAGACCACCGCGGACGATCCAGAGCGTCAGCCCGACGGCGACGAGGACAGCCAGCCAGAGGTAGATGACGGCCTTCGAGATGCCGATCTCGACCGGCCCGACCATGAAGGACGCCCAGTAGGTGTTGATGAACTCCTCGACGGGCTTGAACTCGTCGCCTTCGGCGAACGCGGACAGCGGGAACACCAAGAGACCGGCGAGCGTCAGGAGGAGCAGGCTGAGACGTCGGCGGATCAAGCGTTTCCTCCTGAGGCCGGCAGGGTTACCGGATTCTCATCGCGGGCGAGGACGTGGCTGAAGCTTCGTCCCGCCATGTCGAAGGTAAAGTAGACAAGGAAGGCGCCGGCTGCGGCGATCGCCAGTTCACGCTCGCCGGACCAGGCGATCACGAACAGCGTGGCGAAGATCAGCCAGGCCCGCACGATCAGGCTGATGCCGATCATGCCGACGATCGTGACCTGCGAGCGGCCCTTGCCCACGCGCTCGAAGGCCAGCGCGATGACGATGTTGAGCGCGAGCAGTGCGGCACTCAGCGCCCAGGCGTCGTAGCCCCAACCGGCGATCAGGAAAATCGGCAGCGCGATCACGCAGGGCACAACCGCGATGAAGCGGAGCGCGACGGCGGCGCGATGGCGGGAGGGCGAGATGGTCATCGTGGCTTGAAATACTTGAGGTAGAGCAGATAGAACCCGAGCACGAGCCCGATACTCGAGCCAACCATGATGGCGGGCGCGAGCCGGTCGATCAGGAGGCCGACAGCGACACCGACCCCCGCACCGAGCAGGATACCGGCGATCACCACCATTCCGGCTCCGAGTCCCGCGGCGTCTGTCCCTCCGTTGGTTCCCGATCCGGTGATACTGAACTCCGGTTTCCTAGTCGCAGCCGGTTGCCCGACCGCAGGGAAACCTAGCAGGGCATCCGCGGGACAGAGATGACGGGCCGTGCCCTACCCGCGCGCGAACGGCCGCGGCAGCGGCGCCTCGTCCGGTGCCGCCGCTTTGCGCAGCAGGCCGAGCTTGCGCAGATGCCCGTACTTGAGGATCTCCAAGGCGACGATCACGTAGTAGGTGACCGCAAGTGCCAGCAGGCCGAAGAGGGTCAGTCCGATCGTCGGCCAGAGATTCCAGCTGCCATCCGTTCGGTACGGGAAGAGCCGGATCGCCAGCGCGAAGGCCGCCAGTACCCCCGACCACGCGTACAGCAATCCGACCGCCTGTCGCTGGGTGTAGCCGACGCGCAGCAGACGGTGATGGAAGTGGTTGCGATCAGCGCTCGCGATCGACTGCCCCGACTTCAGGCGCTTGAGGATCACGAACGAGGTGTCGAGGATCGGTACGAGCAGCACGACGAGCGGGAAGACGAGCGAGAGCGCAGCCGCCGTCTTCATCACGCCCTGGATGGAGACGCAGGCCAGCAGGAATCCGAGCACGAGTGCACCCGAGTCCCCCATGAAGACCTTGGCCGGGTTGAAGTTCCAGGGCAGGAAGCCGAGGCACGCCCCCGCGATCGCGGCCGCCATCACGCCGGCCGAAATGCGGCCCAGCGAC
>JBIIFR010000028.1:0-8960 GCA_044237215.1 Gaiellales bacterium | reverse complement strand
CCCCCACGCAGAGGATGTCGTTCACGCACATCGCGACGCAGTCGATGCCGGCCGCATGCAGTGAGCCCGCCTCGCGGTGCAGCTCGAGCTTGGTGCCGACGCCATCGGTACCGGCGACGAGCACCGGGTCCTTGTAGCCGAGCCCGCCGAGGGCGAGTAGGCCGGCAAAGCCACCGTGGGCGTCGATCACGCCGGGGCGCACCGTCGAGCGGACTGCGCCCTTGAGGCGTTCGACGACCGCGTCGGCCGCGTCGAGGGAGACACCTGCAGCGGCGTAGGTGAGCTCGTCATCCATCGTCATGCCACCGGCAGCTGGGTCGCCTCGAATCGCTCCTTGTCGGCGGCGATCGGGACGACGGTGGGATACCGGCCCGTCAGGCAGGCCCGGCAGTAGCGGTCATCGCCATGCCCGGTGGCCGCCTCGAGACCTTCGAGCGACAGGTAGGCGAGCGAATCGGCGCCGAGGTGCTGGCGGATCTCCTCGACGGACTGGTTGGCGGCGATCATCTCGTCCTTCGTGGCCATGTCGATGCCGTAGAAGCAGGGTGAGATGACCGGCGGCGAGGAGATGCGCAGATGCACTTCGAGGGCGCCGGCGCCACGGAGCATCTCGACGATCTTGCGGGTCGTCGTGCCGCGCACGATGGAGTCATCAACGACGATCACCCGCTGTCCGGCCAGCACATCGGGCATGGGATTGAACTTCAGCTTGATGCCGTTCTCGCGCATCGCCTGATCCGGCTGGATGAACGTGCGCCCCACGTAGCGGTTCTTGACGAGGCCGTCGACGTAGGGAATGCCGCTCCGCCGCGCGAACCCCTGCGCAGCGGGCGCGCCCGAGTCGGGCACGGGGATGACGATGTCGGCCTCGACGGGCGCCTCGTCGGCGAGGCGCTCACCCATCAGCTCGCGTGTGCGGTGCAGGTGCAGACCATCGAGCTTGGAGTCGGGCCGGGCGAAGTAGATGAACTCGAAGACGCACAGCGCGGGTTGGTGCGGGTCGGCCGGCAGGATGCTCTCCACGCCGCGGTCCGTCAGGACGACGATCTCGCCGGGTTCGATGTCGCGCACGAAGGTGGCGCCAACGATGTCGAGCGCACAGGTCTCGGACGCCAGCACGGGGTGCCCGTCGAGGTCGCCGAGCACGAGTGGGCGGATGCCGTCGGGGTCGCGGAAGCCGATCAACTGCTCCTCGTCCATCACGATCGCGGCGAACGCGCCGACGATGCGGCTCATCGCCTCCTTGACGCCGTCGACGAGTGGGCCGTCGTGCTCGCAGATCAGCGCGGCGATCACCTCGGTGTCGGACGTGGATTCGAACTTGAGGCCGCGCCCCTCGAGTTCATCGCGCAGCTCGGTGGTGTTGGTGAGGTTGCCGTTGTGCGCGAGCGAGAGCGTGCGGCCCGGGCGGTGGCGGATGACCGGCTGGGCGTTTTGCCAGCGGGACGAGCCCGTCGTGGAGTAGCGGGCGTGGCCGACGGCGGCGACGCCTTCGAGCGTCTCGAGGGTCGACTCGTCGAAGACCTGCGAGACGAGGCCGAGCTCGCGGACGGCCTGAATGTGGCGGCCGTCCGTGACCGCAATGCCTGCGCTCTCCTGGCCGCGGTGCTGCAGCGCGTAGAGCGCGAAGTACGTGAGCCGGGCGACGTCGCGGTCGGAGGCGCGGATGCCAAAGACGCCGCACATGGCTAGGCCGCCCCGATCAGCGCGGGCATGGTCTTCGACCAGGACGCGATGGCGGCGGCGAGCGGGAGCTCGGCGACGGTCGGGCCGACGGCCACGCGGATCGCGTCGCCTCCGGCGGTGCCGACGAGGAGCGCGGGGACGCCGTGGGTCGCGGCCAGCGCGAGCAGCGCGTCGGCGTCGTCGGTGGCCACGAGGACGTGGCCGTTGCCGGCCTCGCCGAACAGCGTGATGTCGTCGCGCTCGGCGAGCGCGGGCAGTTCGATGCCGATGCCGATCTGGCCGGCGATGGCCATCTCCGCGGCGGCGACGGCGATGCCGCCTTCAGCCGCGTCGTGCGCCGCGTGGCTGATGCCTGACGCAGCGGCCTCGACGAGCACGTCGATCAGGCGCGCTTCGGCAGCTAGGTCGATGTCAGGAATGCGACCGGCGACTCCGCCGAGCAGCTCAGCCTGGTACTCGGAGCCATCGACCGCGGGGGCGGCGTCACCGAGCAGGACGATCGAGGCACCGTTCCGCGGCGCCGCGCCGATGCTCTTCCCGGCGTCCTCGATCAGGCCGACGCAGCCGACGATCGGCGACGGTGGGATCGGGCCACCCGAGTGCTCGTTGTAGAGCGAGACGTTGCCGGAGACGACGGGCGCGTTGAGCGCCTCGCACGCCTCGGCCATGCCCTCGACGGACTCGACGAACATGTACGGCGTCTCGCCCTTCTCGGGATTGCCGAAGTTGAGGCAGTTCGTGATCGCCAGCGGGCGACCACCCGTGCAGGCGACGTTGCGGGCTGCCTCGGCGACGGCCTGGCGTCCACCGCGGCGCGGGTCGAGCCACGTGCGGCGGCCGCTACCGTCGAGCGACGCGGCGATCGCGCGCTGGGAGCCGGGCAGGCGGACGACGCCCGCATCGGCACCGGGACGGATGACGGTGCCACCGCCGACGATCTGGTCGTACTGCTGGAAGATGGCGGCCTTCGAGGCGATGTTCGGCAGCGCGAGCAGCTGCTCCAGCGTCTGCGAGGCGTCGCCCATCGCGGGCAGCGTGGCAACGTCGACCGGCTCAGTGTCGAGACGCGCAGGGCGCTGCGGGTCGAGCGCATAGCGCGGGCAGTCATCGACGAGCGCGGCCACCGGAATATCGCCGACGACGGTATCGCCCATCGTGCAGATCAGGTGGTCGCCCTCGACGACCTCGCCGATCACCGAGCACTCGAGTTCCCAGCGGGCGCACAGCGCCTCCACTTCGGCCAGGCGGCTCGGCTCGACGCAGGCCAGCATGCGCTCCTGCGACTCCGAGATCATGATCTCGAAGGCCTCCATGTCGGCCTCGCGCAGCGGCACCTTGGCGAGGTCGAGCTTGACGCCGACCGGACCGCGCGACGCCATCTCGGAGGCGGACGAGGCGAGCCCCGCGGCGCCGAGGTCCTGCAGGCCGACGAGGACGTCGTCGCGGACGAGCTCGAGCGAGGTCTCGATCAGGCGCTTCTCCATGTACGGATCGCCGATCTGGACGGTCGGGCGCTTGTCGTCGCCGCCCGCGTCGATGTCCTGCGAGGCGAGCACCGATGCTCCGCCGATGCCGTCGCGACCGGTGCGCGCGCCGAACAGCACGACGAGGTTGCCGATGCCGGCCGCGGTCGCGCTCTTCAGGTCCGAGGCCTTGAGGACGCCGATGCACATGGCGTTGACGAGGCACGACTGCTCGTAGCCAGGGTCGAAGCGCACCTCGCCACCGATGTTGGCGACGCCAACGCAGTTGCCGTAGTGCCCGATGCCGCGAACCGCGCCGTCGAGCAGGCGACGGGTGCGCTCGGTGGCCGGATCGCCGAAGCGGAGGGAGTCGAGGATCGCGATTGGGCGGGCGCCCATCGCGAAGACGTCTCGGAGGATGCCGCCGACGCCAGTCGCGGCGCCCTGGAAGGGCTCGACGGCGGACGGGTGGTTGTGGCTCTCGACCTTGAAGGCCACGCCGAGGCCGTCGCCGACGTCAATGACACCCGCGTTCTCGCCCGGTCCCTGCAGCACCGCGGGACCATCCGTCGGGAAGCGGCGGAGCACGGCGCGCGAATGCTTGTAGCCGCAGTGCTCACTCCAGAGCAGCGAGAAGACCGCGAGCTCGAAGTGATTGGGGTCGCGCCCCATCAGGACGACGATCTGCGCGTACTCGTCATCCGTCAGCCCGAGTTGGCGGTGCAGCGAGGGGTCGGAGACGTGGTTCACTCGTTGACCAACACTAGCGGAGGCACCCGTCGTCGCCGACGGTTGTCGCGCCCCTGAGGGGGCTCCACGCGCATGCCGCGGGCCCGCGTGGCTCGCCGGCGCGCGGCCGGCAGCAAGGATGGCCGCATGAGCACCTCCACCGCCCCCACCACCGCCCCTGCCACCCGCGCGACGATCGCCGTACCCGGAGGACGCGCCGTCCTCCTCGCCGAGCACGTGCTGGTCGGCGATGACGAGCTCGGCGAGATCGTCGTCCAGTCATTGGAGCGCAGCGACGGCCGGCGCTACGTCCGCCTGGGCTACCGGCGCAGCGGCCGCATGATCCGCGGGCCCGTCAGCATGCGCGAGGAGCAGTGGGCGAGCCTGCCGAAGCGACCGCCCCGTCCACCGCGCTGAGGCGGGCCGGACGCTGTCGCCGATCGGCCGCCGTTCCGCGTAGTGTTCGCGTGTGGGACCGATCCACCTGACCTCTCGCCCGACGCTCCGTGAGCCGATCCTGGTCGCGGCCTTCCGCGGGTGGAACGACGGCGGTACGGCGGCGACGATCGCAGCGGCGTTTCTCAAGAACAACCTGCACGCAGAGCGCTTCGGCGAGATCGATTCCGACGGCTTCGTCGATTACCAGCAGACGCGCCCGCAGGTGACGATCGAGGAGGGCCACGTCCGCCAGATCACCTGGCCGGAGACGGAATTCTTCCACGCGCGCCTGCCGAACGGCGAGCGCGACATCCTGCTGGTGATCGGCGTGGAGCCGAACTTCCGCTGGCGCGAGTTCAGCCGGTCGATCGCCCAGCTCGCGCAGGAGCTCGGCTGCACGCTCGCCGTCACCCTCGGCGGTCTGCTCGCCGACACACCTCACACGCGCGACATCCCGGTCTCGGGGGCTGCGCACGACGCCAGCCTGATCGACCGCTTCGACCTCGAGCCGGTCCGCTACGAGGGGCCGACCGGCATCGTCGGCGTGCTCCACGACGACCTCGGCAAGGCCGGCATCCCGTCGGCGAGCCTGTGGGCCGCCGTTCCGCACTACCTCGGCGGCAATCCGAACCCGACGGCCGCGCTCGCACTGGTCAACGCGCTCGAGCCGATCATCGACTGCGACCTGTCCCCCAATGAGCTTGAGACGGCCTCCGCCGAGTTCGACCGCCAGATCGCCCGTGTCGTCGAGAAGGACGCGGAGATGCGCTCGTACGTGTCTGACCTCGAGGATCGCCTCGACAACGGCGACGACTACGACGACGAGGACGACGAGGACGATGAGGGGTATGACGATGACGACGAGGACGGCGATGAGGGCACGCGCCGCATGACACTCGATGAGATCACCTCGGAGAACCTCCCGAGCGCCGACGATCTCGAGGCCGAGCTCCAGGAGTACCTGCGCAAGCAACGCGACGACGGGTAGGACCTCACAACCGCCCTGATGGCCCTCGCGTCGTCAGCCCGCGGCGAGATCCGCGAGGTTGACCTCGGGGTCGGCCAACTGCTCGGCCGTCGGCGAGACACCCGCGGCGAACAGCTTGCGCACGCCACGTAGCGTCTTCATGTCGCTGACCGACATCGCGGCCCGCAGCTTGCCGTCGCGCAGGTAGAAGGCGGTACAGGCCGGTAGTGCCTGGTCCCCACGCCACACGATCACGTCTGCGGGACGCGGCACCCCGACCATGTTGAGCGTGATGTCGCCCTGGTCGGACCAGAACGTCGGCAGATCCTCGAACAGCCCCTCACCGGTTGCGATCTGCTCGGCGGCCGTCTGACCGTGGCCGATCGCGACGCCGGCGTGCTCGACACGGATGCGCTCCTCGTCGGCCCACTTCGAGGGGAACGCGGCGATGTCGCCGACCGCGTAGACACCAGCGACGCTGGTGTGCATACCGGCATCGACCTTGACGCCGCCGGCCGCCTCCTCGCAGCCGAGCGCTTGGGCGAGCTCGAGGCGTGGCACCTGACCGATCGCGCAGATGACGAGATCGGCGTCGATGATGTCACCGTTGACCAGCTGCACGCCGGAGGCGCGGTCGTCGCCAAGCACCGCTTCGACACCCACACCGGCGCGTACCTCGACGCCGCGGTCGGTCGCCCAGCGCAGCACGCGCTCGGCGACGTCGCGGCCGAGCGGGCGAGCCATCGGCTCGGGCGCGGCCTCGAGCACCGTGGCCGTGTGCCCGTGCGCGACCGCCGCCGCCGCGGCCTCCATGCCGATGAAGCCACCGCCGATGATCGCGAGGCGCTTCGGGCCGGTGGCCAGCACGTCGCGGATCGCGAGCGCCTCATCCATGCGCGTGATGCGGAACACGCCGGGTTGATCGAGGCCGGGGATTGGGACCTCACGCGGTGCGCACCCGGTGGCGATCACCAGGGCATCCCAGGCGATCTCAGAGCCGTCCGACAGCGTGGCCGTCTTGGCGACCGGGTCGGCCGCCGTCACGGAGACGCCGAGGCGCAGCTCGATGCCGTCCTCCGCGTACGTCTCGAGCGCCGGCTTGACGACCTTGTCGAGGTCGGCCGTGCCGACGATCACCGACTTCGACAGCGGCGGCCGATCATACGGCGCTGTCTGCTCATCGCCGACCAAGACGATCTCGCCCTCGTAGCCGACGCGGCGCAGCGTTAGCGCCGTGGCGCGGCCGGCCATGCCGCCGCCGACGATCAGGGCGATCGCCATTTCGTCAGACCTCGACGAGGACGTTGTCGCCGTCCACGGTGACGGGGAAGACCTGCACCGCGTCGGTGGCGGGCGGCGCGTCGGGGTCGCCGGTCTCGAGGTTGAAGGCGCTGCCGTGCAGCGGGCACTCGATGGCCATGTCCTCGGCGAGGAAGTCGCCCTCGCTCAGCGAGGCCTCCGCGTGCGGGCAGTCATCGCAGATCGCGTGCACCGTATTGCCGATGCGCACGATGCAGAGGCGCGTGCCATCCGCCTCGGCGAACGTGGGCGTACCTTCCGGGAAATCAGCCAGCGAGCCGATCGAGACCTGTGCCATTGAGGAACTCCTTGTCGTGATGTGTCCCCAGCGTGGGGGCCGTTGATGAGAGTGCGCTGCGCGGAAGATTAGGCGGCGATGAGCCGGCCGACGAGCAGCTGCCCGTCGATCGATCCCAGCAGCGGGTCGACCGCATGCTCGGGATGCGGCATCAGACCGCAGACGTTGCCCGCGGCATTGGTGATGCAGGCGATGCGGTCGGTCGCGCCGTTGATGTCCTCGCTGTAGCGCAGCAGGATCTGCCCGTTGGCCTCGAGCTCGGCGAGCCCCTCCTGGGGGTGGAACCAGGCGCCGTCGCCGTGCTTGACGGGCACGGTGATCGACTCGCCGACCGCGCGGTTGCCGATCCACGGCGACGCGCTCTGGACGATCAGGTCGACGTCGCGGCAGATGAAGCGCTGGCCGTGGTTGGGTGTGAGGATGCCGGGCAGCAGGTCGGCCTCGCAGAGAATCTGAAAGCCGTTGCAGATGCCGAGCACGGGACCGCCGGCGGCGGCGAACTCCGCTACCGCGCCCATGATCGGCGCGAAGCGGGCAAGTGCACCGCAGCGCAGGTGATCGCCGTAGGAGAAGCCGCCGGGCAGCAGGATCGCGTCGACGCCCTGCAGGTCGGTATCGCCGTGCCAGAGCGGCACGGGCGTACCACCGACGGTCGAGACCGCGCGCAGCGCGTCACGATCGTCGAGCGAGCCGAGGAACGTGATGACGCCGACCCTAGCCAACGATCACCTCGAAGCCCTCGATCAGATCGTTCGAGAGCACCTTCGCCGCGGCCTCCTCGCCGATGCGCTTAGCCTCCGCCGCGTCGTCGGTATCGACGTCGAGGTCGAAGATCTTGCCGGCGCTGACGGCGGAGACGCCGTAGCCGAGGCCGTTGAGGGAGCGGCCGATGGCCTCACCCTGGGGATCGCGGATGCCCTGCTTGGGCCGCACGAGGACGGTGACTCTCACCGCTCCACCTCCATCTTGTCGAGATAGTCGTCGAAGCTCGAATCGGTCAGGGCCTCGTAGGCCTCGCGATAGCGATTGGCCGTGCCGCGCACGACGTCGTCGGGCAGCTCGGGGCCCGGCGCCGTCTTGTCCCAGTCGAGCGTCTCCAGGTAGTCGCGCACGTACTGCTTGTCGTATGACGGCGGCGAAATGCCGGTGCGGTAGCCGTCGACGGGCCACCAGCGCGACGAGTCGGGCGTCATCACCTCGTCGCCGAGCACGAGGCGACCGTCGGCGTCGTAGCCGAACTCGAACTTCGTGTCGGCGAGGATGATGCCGCGCTCGCGGGCGTGCGCGGCGGCGTGCTCGTAGAGCGCGATCGACGCGGCCTCGACGGCGGCGAACTCCTCGGCGCCGATCAGGTTGCGGGCCTGGTCGACGGTGATGTTCTCGTCGTGGTCGCCCATCTCGGCCTTGGTGGCGGGCGTGAAGATCGGCGTGGGCAGCTGCTGCGCCTCCTCCATCCCGTCGGGCAGGCGGTGCCCGGAGACCTCGCCGCCCGTGGCGCGGTAGTCCTTCCAGCCGGAGCCGGCGAGGTAGCCGCGCACGACGCACTCGATCGGCAGCATCGTCAGCTTCTCGCAGAGCATCGCGCGGCCGCGCAGCTCGGGTGCGCTGGCCTCGTCGGGCAGCTCGCCCGGCCACGCCCCGCGCAGGTGGTTCGGGACGATGCCGCGGGTGCGGTCGAGCCAGAACAGCGTCATGCCGGTGAGCACGCGTCCCTTGTCGGGAATCGGGTTGGGCATGATCACGTCGAAGGCGCTGATGCGGTCGCTCGCCACGAGCAGGAGCCCGTCGGAGCCGAGGTCGTAGATCTCGCGGACCTTGCCGCGCCCGATCAGGTACTTCTCGAGGTTGGCGCTCATGCGCCGAGCCGTCCGAACGGGATCTCGGTGCTGGCGAGCACCTCGTCGAGCGAGAACGCGGTGTCGATGACGGCGGCGTCGAGCTGCTGGGCGTCGGGGTCGGCGAGCACGAGGTCGCGCAGGTGCTCGCCCGTCTCCCAGGCCTGCATGGCGTTGCGCTGGACGACCACGTAGGCGTCTTCGCGCGACAGCCCGGCCTCGACGAGCGCGAGCAGGACGCGCCC
>JBIIFR010000027.1:0-9074 GCA_044237215.1 Gaiellales bacterium | reverse complement strand
CGGCGTTGCGCGCTCTGGCCTGACACCACGGGCCCGGGCCTACCGTGTCAGGAGGGGGCGAGGCGGGCGGCGGCGGGGATGGCGCGCGGCTCGTCGTGCAGCAACCAGTCGCGCACGAGGGCGCCCGCGGCCGGGCCCGACTGGATCCCGCCGCCGCCGAAGCCGACGGCGTCGATCACGCCCTCCGTCTCGGGCCGCCAGCCGATCGACGGCTCGAGCGAGGGGCGGCAGGGGTAGAGGCCGGACCAGCCCTCGCCGAAGGACATGCCGTCGGCGAGGCCGGGGAAGCGCAGCGCCAGCTGCCCGGCGAGCTCTTCCTGCCACTCCTGCGTGACGCCGCGCGGGTAGTCGTCGGGGTCGCTGGCCGGATCGAGCAGCTCCTCGGAGTGGAGGCCGCAGATCAGCCGGTCAGGCGCCTCGTACCGGACGTAGGCACCGAGGCGGTTGACGCCGGGGATGTAGTTCATCGTGAACGGGTGCACGTAGTCGAGCGGCTCGGCGAGGTGCACCTGCGTGGCCGAGCGCCGCTGGGGCGACACATCGCAGGAGAGCCCGAGCAGCGCTGCGACCTGCGGTGCCCACGGCCCCGCTGCGTTGACGACCACGTCGGCGGTGCGCGGGCCGGCCGTGGTCGCGAGCTGCCACTGCCCATCGCGCCGCTCGGCCGTGGTCACCGCGCAGCGCGTCGTGATGTGCGCTCCGGCGGCGACGGCCCGGTCGGCGAACGCGACGGTGGCCAGATGGGGATCGACGTAGCCGTCGCTCGGGCACCAGAGGGCGCCGTGGACGTCGTCGACGCGCAGCGCCGGGACCAGCGCCGCCAGCTCGTCGACCGCGAGCACCCGCGCATCCTCGACACCAAGCAGTCGCTGATGCGCAACGCTCGCCGTAAACAGCCCCAGGTCCTGCTCCGAGTAGCCCAGCCGCGCATAGCCAGAACGGACGAAGCCGATCTCGGTCTCCATGGCCAGCCGATCAAACGCGCGCCGGGCAAAGACGCGCAGGTCGATCCAGAGCGGATCGGTGTACTGCGACTCGACGACGCCGACGGCGAGCCCCGACGAGCCGGCTGCGAGCTGGTCGCGCTCGAGCACCTCGACCGCGACGCCGGCGTGCGCGAGGGCATCGGCGATGCAGCAGCCGACGATGCCGCCGCCGATGACGAGTACGCGGGTCATGCCGACAGCGTACGGGGGTGCGTCGCCGCGAATGGATGTTCCCGGTGGTCGAAGCTGTCCCACGAAATGCCACGGAGATTGGCGTAGGATAGAAGAGCAAGGCCCCCCGTTCCGCTCCCCCCTGAAGGTCCACCGTGCGCGACGCAGTGCTGTTCGACATCCACGGGAACATCGATGCCCTCGACGCGGTGCTCGCCGATGTCGCGGCGGCTGGCTGCGAGGGGCTCGTGCTCGGCGGCGACTACGCCTACATGGGCCCGGCGCCCGACGACTGCGTCGATCGGCTGCGCGAGTATCCCGGACGCGTCGTCGCGATCCTCGGCAACACGGATCGGATGATCGCCCACGGCGACGACGCCGTCGCCGAGTGGGCGGCGGATCGCCTCGGCGACGATCGGGTCAGCTGGCTCGGCGGACTCCAACCGGCTCGCGTCCTGCCCGAGCACGACGCGCTGATCGTGCACGCGGTCCCGGGCGACGATGAGCGCCGCCTGCTCCCGGACACGCCGGATGCGCAGGCGGAGACGATGGTCGCCAGCGTCGGTGGCGCGACGCTCCTCTGCGGGCACGTGCACCTCCAGTACACGCGCAGAGTGGGCGTCGTCGAGGTGGTCAACCCGGGCTCGGTCGGCTTCCCGTTCGACGGCGACCCGGCTGCGGCCTGGGCGATCATCGAGGCCGGGCAGGTCGAGCTGCGGCGCACGGCGTACGACGTCGAGCGCGCCCTCGCTCGGCTCGCGGGTCTCGGCTCGCACCCGGAGCGCGCGCTGGCGGAACGCCGGCTGCGGTCGGCTCGCGCCTGAGCGCGTCCGGCATCATGAGAGCGTGATCTCTCTCCCAAGCGCCGATACCTTCACGTCGAGCGGCGTCAACTGGCTCGCCATGGGCGTCGTGATCGTGCTGGCCATCCTCGGCGCGATCCTGATCCCGCGCCTCACCGTCGCGCTTATGTCGCGGCGCCTGCGTAACCGTCGCTCGACCGATGTTGACGAGCACCGTCGCGCCAAGCGCGCCGACACCACCGTGGCCGTCGTGCAGTCCCTCTCGCGCTACGCCGCGATCGTCGCCGGCATCCTCGGCATCTTTGCGTTCGGCTTCACCAGCTCTGGCTCGACCGTGCTCGGCGTATCGCTCCTCATTGCGATCGTCGGCTTCGCCGCCCAGAGCGTGCTCCGCGATGTGATCGCCGGCACGATGGTCGTGGCCGAGCGCTGGTTCGACGTCGGCGATGCGATCACGATCGAGCCGTGGGGGATGAGTGGCGTGGTCGAGGCGATCACGCTGCGCAGCGTCAAGCTGCGCGGGCTCGGCGGCGAGACGATGCGCATCCATAACCAGCACATGTACGGGGTGCGCGTGGCGCGCAACGGGATCCGGCCGCTGACGATCGAGTTCTACGTGACCGACGCGGTCAAGGGTCGCGAGCTGATCACGCGCGTGTCGGAGTTGCTGCCGTCGGGGCCGATGCACCTGCTGTCGTCGTCGCTCGAGGTAGAGGAGGAGCAGCAGCTCGGTTCGCTGACGCGGCTGGCCGCCAGCGGCGCGGTACCACCCGGGCGCGAGTGGCTGCTCGAGACGTTCGCGATGGATCTGCTGCGGGAGCTCGACACGGACCACGTGATCGCGCACGGTCCGGTCGCGTA
The DNA here is from genome assembly GCA_044237215.1 of Gaiellales bacterium. Taxonomy (GTDB): domain Bacteria; phylum Actinomycetota; class Thermoleophilia; order Gaiellales; family F1-60-MAGs149; genus F1-60-MAGs149. The sequence goes on along the minus strand of JBIIFR010000027.1, from coordinate 6,253 downwards.
CCTGTCCGATACGGTCGCCGCGCAGCGCTTCGCGCGCAGCGTGGCGCCGTCGCTCGACATCGACGCGTAGGGCTACACCGCGCCGGCGTGGGGCACGACGCTCTGCTCGAGCACGGTGATCCGCCGCGTCGCGGGGCTGTACCGCATGACCGCGAGCTGGGCATCGCCATCGAGGATGGACTGCCGCAGCGATGCGCACTGGGTGATCAGGTTCTGCGCGGTGACGCGGGCGTTCACGTCGATCGCCTCCTGCACGCTCGCGGCACCGCCGGCGCGGTAGAGCCCAGCGGCGAGCGAGCCGGTCAGGGGCGCCAGCGCGAGGTTCGGCGGTACGCCGGTCGTAAGCTCGGTGAAGGCGGCGTCGACGGCGCGGCAGTCCTCGTGGGCGAGCACGATGGCGAGCCGCGTGCCGAGCGTCGTCATGGCGAAGCCGAGCCCGGCGGCGACCGGGATGTCGACGTAGTGGCCGGGGAGGCGCAGCGTGAAGATCGCACCCGCTGCGGCGCCGAGCACGGCCGCGGGTGGCACGCGCGCGTCGGAGCAGCCGATCACCGCGACAGGCGGCCGGTGCTCCAGCGGATCCTCCGGGGCGCCGAGCAGATCGCGCTCCGAGGAGCCCTCAGCCCAGCGGCGGTTGCCGTCAAGAATGCGTTCGAGGAGCTCGGAAGCGGTGAGTTGCGCCATGCCGCACAGCCTACCGTTGGGTAATTCAGGTGTGGTGTTGATCCGGTGAGTGCGCAGGGTTCGGCATGATGGATCGGTGAGCGCAACGCAGGCCCCCAAGCGCGATCGCCGGCTGGATATCCTCGCAGCGACCTGTCGCCTTGTCGTACGCGACGGCATCGACGGCATCCGCTCGGCTGGTGTTGCCGCCGAGGCCGGCACCTCCGTGGGCCTTGTGCACTACCACTATCCGACGCTGGAGGATCTCGTCCTGGCGGCGTACCTGTGGGATCAGGAGCGCGCCTGGACCCCAGTCGCCGAGCTTGATCAAGAGGACGACCCGGTGGCCATGCTGCGGCTCCTGCTCGAGGGGCAGCTGGCCGCATCCGAGCCGGACGTCCGCGCGGCCTTCGTGCTCTGGCAGGAGTACGCGCGCCGTGCGGTCTTCGATGAGGCGATTCGCGCCGCCGTGGTACTTCGGATCGAGCGCTGGCTGGACGCCATGACCGAGCTACTCCGCGCTGCCCATGCCCGCGGCGCCTGCACATGGGGCACCGATGCCGACAAGGCGAGCCTCCAGCTGGCTGCGGCGCTGTTCGGGGGAAGTGTGCTCCACCTGATCGGCCTGATCCCGGTCGAGGCGGCAGCGGCGGATATGCGGGCGAGCCTCGACCGCGTGCTCGGTACCCGCCAGCCGCTACCGGCGCCGACCGTGGCCCTGCGGCGGTTGACGCTGCCAGCGCCCCCCGAGGCATCCGCCGCGGATGCGATCCTCGACGCCGCGCTCCGCGTGATCGCCCGGGGCGGCGTCCGCGCGGCCCACTTCGCGGACATCGCCGAGGAGGCCGGCGTCTCGACGGCGCTGCCGCGGTACTACCACGGGACGCTCGATGGCCTGCTGGCGGCGGCGTTCGCGCGCTTCGTCGGTCAGCGGCGCGACCGGATGCTCGCCCGCGCCGCGCTGATCGATGACCCGCGCGAGCGGGTCCGCGACGCCGTGCTCGCCGACACCGTGCTCACGCCGGGCGAACGGCGCGATGCCCGGGTCATCTGGCACGAATTCCTGCGGCTCGGCTTCGTCCGCGAGGATCTCCGTGGAGCCGTCGGCGCAGCGGTCGGAGCGGATATCGACCGCCTCGCCGGGCTGATCGCCGAGGCGCAGGCGGTCGACGCAGCGGCGGCCGGCGTCGTCCCGCTCGCTGCCGCGCGTCGTCTGGTCGAGGCGCTCAACGGTCTCGACCTGGGCGGCCTGCTCGGGCTCGTCGACGACGAGCAGGCGCTACGCATCCTCTCGTGGGTCGTCGCCGACGAGCTCGACCAGGCCTGACCGCCGGGCTCAGCCGATCCAGTCGAGGTACACGGACTGGTCGCGACGGTCCGCGATGCCCATGTTGACGACCTGGTTCGCGATCTTGCCGTCCTTGTCGATCAGGAAGGTGCCGCGCATGCACGTGCCCCACTCCTCATCGAACACGCCGTAGGCCTTCGAGACCTCGCCGTGCGGCCAGAAGTCCGCGAGGAAGCGGCCGTTGGCCTTCAGGTGGTCCTTGTACGACTGGCGGATCGGCCAGGCGTCGCACGCGACATTGAGGATCTCGAGGTCGTCGCGCTCAAGCTTCGACTCGTCGCGGAGCTCGCAGATCTCGCCCTCGCAGATCTCCGTGTAGGAGAAGGGGTGGAAGAAGAGCAGCACGTTCTGCTTGCCGCGGTAGTCGCTCAGGGTGACGCTCGTATCGAACGTCTCCTTGAGGGTGAAGTCGGGGGCGATGTCGCCGATCTCGGGCATGGGGGAGCTCCTGGTGGAGGCGGATGGGTTGGAACGGAAGGTTATTCGCGCCGGTGACGTGAATGGCTGTCCCTGCTGCGTCCGGTCTCCAACCCACATCGGTCCGGACGGGTTGTGGTTAGCCGCGCTGTGCCCGCAGCTCGGCGAGGATCTCGCCGAGCCGGGCCTCGAAGCCCATGGCCGTCGGCTCGTAGAAGCGCAGGTGCGCGAGGTCCTCGGGGAGGTGTCGCTGATCGGCGACGAAGCCGCCCGCGGCGTGCGGGTACTGGTAGCCGACGCCGCGGCCGAGCGCCTTGGCGCCGGAGTGCGAGCCGTCGCGCAGATGATCGGGCGGCAGGCGCGTGCCGTACTCGCGCACGGCGGCGCGCGCCGCATCGCCGGCCGTGTAGGCGGCATTCGACTTCGGCGCGAGCGCGAGATAGGTGACGCACTGGGCGAGCGGGATGCGGCCCTCGGGCATGCCGATCTCCTGGATCGCCTGCGCCGTCGAGACGGCGAGGGGCAGGGCACGCGGATCGGCGTTGCCGACGTCTTCCGAGGCGAACACGATCAGACGGCGCGCCACGTAGCGGGGGTCCTCGCCGCCTTCGAGCATCGTGTGCAGCCACCAGAGCGCAGCGTCGGGATCGGAGCCGCGCATGCTCTTGATGAAGGCGGAGATCGCGTCGTAGTGGAGGTCGCCCTCGCGGTCGTAGCGGATCGGAATGCGGCCGACCTGCGCGACCAGCTCCTCGGTGACCACCGTGGTGTCGTCCGGGCGGGCGGCGGCCGCTGCCTCGAGCAGGGCGAGCGTGGCGCGTCCATCGCCACCGGCCGCGCGGGCGATCGCGTCGCGGGCGTCGGCGTCGACCGTCACGCCGAGCGCCTCGGCGCCGCGGTCGACCATGCGTCCGAGCTCCTCGGGCTGAAGGGCGACGAGCTCGTAGAGGGTGCAGCGCGACAGCAGCGCGGAGATGACGCCGACGTGCGGGCTCTCGGTGGTCGCGCCGATCAGGATGATCAGGCCCGACTCGACCAGCGGCAGCAGCGCATCCTGCTGGGCCTTCGTGAAGCGGTGGATCTCGTCGAGGAAGAGGATCGTGCGGCGGCCGTCGTGCGCGAGTCGGTCCTTGGCGCGCTCGGTCACGGCGCGGACATCGGCCTTGCCGGCGTCGACGGCGGACAGCTCCTCGAAGGCGGCGCCGGTGCGCACGGCGACGATGCGCGCGATCGTCGTCTTGCCGGTGCCGGGCGGGCCGAACAGGATCATCGAGCCGACGCGGTCCTCCTCGATCGCGCGCCGCAGCGGGCGGCCCACGCCGATCAGCGCCTCCTGGCCGACCATCAGCCCGAGGTCATCCGGGCGCAGACGTTCGGGCAGCGGTGCGACGATCCGACGGCGATCGTCGGCGGCGCTGGCGAAGAGGTCGTCCACGCCACGGAGCCTAGGCGGTCGTCCTGTGGTCGCCGATCACGAGCGGGCAAGAGCCGAGCGTCGAGTCGCGTATCTGCACCGATTTCTGCACCGCAATACGGTGCGTGGTACGGTGCGCATATGGCTCGGGTCTACGCCAATCGCACGCCGCTCGTGGATGAGATGCTCGAGCTCGCGCCCGACGCGCTCGGCCTCGCCGAGGATGCCTCCACGCCCGTGCGCCTCGAGGCGTGGCTTGCGTACGCACGCGATCTGTTCGAGCGCGAGCGGCGTACCCGTGCCTATGCGGAGCTGGCCGACCTCGAGGACGAGCGCGTGGCGGCGGTGCGCGCGGCGAATCTGCGCGCCGCCGCCGACGGGCTGCTGTGAGTCCGCGCCGAGGCGACGTGCACGCGCTCGATCTGCGCGACGCGCGTGGACGCGTTGTCGCGACGTTGGCGACCCACGTGGTCGTGATCAGCGACGACGCGTGGAACGCCCGGATGGCGACGGTGGTCGGCGTGCCGGTCTATCCCGGCGAGGCGGCGGTGTCGGTGTTCCACACGCCGGTTGCCGAGCTCGGCTACGCCGACGCGTCGCGCACGCAGTCATTCGCCGTGAGTGCGATCGGCACCGGCGTCTGCGAGCTGCACCGCGACGTACGCGATGCGGTGGTGCGCTCTGCTGTCGCGTACCTCGACCTCGACGAGCTGGCGCACTCGCGGCTGCGCCGTCCCGTGGCGCTGTCGCGCGACATGCCGCGCGCCCGTCAGCGGGACATCCACTGGGCCGACCTCGGGCTCGATGAGCGCAAGCGGGTGCTGGTGCTCAGCCCGGATGAGCGCAATGCGCGCGCGCCGTACGTCACTGCGCTCTACGTGACGTCGCGCGACAAGCGCTCGCGTCGTGCGTGGCAGGTCCCGGCCGCCGGTGGTTGGGTCGTCACCGGAGACATCCTCCTCTGCGCGCAGCCCGCCCTTGAGCATCGGCGGCGCCCCGCACCGCGGCGGGCGACCGCGAGCGAGATGGCCGAGGTCGCGACGGGCGTCCGTGCCGTGCTCACGGCGATGTGAGCCGTTCGCCCCGGCCGCGAGGCTCGGGTAGGCTGATGGGAGATGTCCCAGTTCCAGGCGATGTGGCTCGGTCTCGGCGCGGCGATGATCATCCCGTTCGCGATCCTCGGCGCCACCCTGCGCCCGTTCTGGCTGCCCCTCGGCTTCGCAATCCTCGGCTCGCTGATGTGGATTCCGGGGCTCGGCATCGGTGGCTGGCTATCCGGCGCGATCGGCGCTGTCATCGGCTGCTTCATCGGCATCCCCATCCGACGTGGCATGCTCGCCTTCCGCGAGCGTCGCGTCGCCAACCGCTCCCAGACATCCCCCGGAGGACCTTCGTGACCGACCTCGTCGACCGCTCCATCAACACCATCCGCACGTTGGCGATGGACGGTGTGCAGAAGGCGAACTCGGGTCACCCGGGCACTGCGATGGCGCTCGCGCCGATCGCGTACCTCTACTACAACGAGTATCTGCAGTACGACCCGCAGCAGCCGCACTGGGCGGGCCGCGACCGCTTCGTGCTGTCGCCGGGCCACGCCTGCATGCTCCAGTACGCGACGCTGCACCTGACGGGCTACGACGTCTCGCTCGAGGACCTCAAGCAGTTCCGCCAGTGGAACTCGCTGACCCCGGGGCATCCCGAGCTCGGGCACACGCCGGGCATCGAGGTCACGACCGGCCCGCTCGGGCAGGGCGTCGGCAACATGGTCGGCTTCGCACTCGCCGAGCGCATGCTGGCCGCCCGCTACAACCGCCCCGGCCACGAGATCATCGACCACCGCGTGTTCGGCATCTGCTCCGACGGCGACCTGATGGAGGGCGTGGCGCAGGAGGCCGCGTCGCTCGGCGGGCACCTCAAGCTCGGCAAGCTGACGATGATCTACGACGACAACCGGATCACGATCGAGGGCGACACCGGCCTCGCGTTCACCGAGGACATCCCGCAGCGCTTCGAGGCGCTCGGCTGGCACGCGCAGCGCCTCGAGGACGGCTGGACGCTCGACGACGTGCGCAACGCGCTCGCCGCCGCGCATCGCGACGACCGCCCGTCGATCATCGTCCTGCGCACGCACATCGCGCCGGGTGCGCCGAACAAGCAGGACACGGCCGAAGCGCACGGTGCGCCGCTCGGCGATGAGGAGATCAAGCTCACGAAGGCCAACTACGGCTGGCCCGAGAACGAGCAGTTCCTCGTGCCGGACGACGTCGCCGCGCACATGGACCACAAGGCGCGTGGCGTCGAGGCCCGCGAGGCATGGGAGGCCAAGTTCGAGGCCTACCGCGCCGCGCACCCCGAGCTCGCGGCCGAACTGGAGCGCGTGCTCGCCGACGACCTGCCCGCGGGCTGGGACG
>JBIIFR010000026.1:0-9138 GCA_044237215.1 Gaiellales bacterium | reverse complement strand
CATCGCCGCGATCAGCGTCGGCATCGTCGACGGCCAACCGGTGCTCGATCTGCCGTACGTCGAGGACTCCCGCGCCGACGTGGACATGAACGTCGTGATGACGGGGGCGGACGGGCTCGTGGAGGTGCAGGGCACCGCCGAGGGCACGCCGTTCCCGCGGGCGGACCTCAACAGCCTGCTCGATCTGGCCGGCATCGGCATGATCTCCCTGCGCGCCGCGCAGCAGGCCGCCATCGACGCCGCGTGATCGAGCGGATCTACCTCGCCACCGGCAACCCCGGCAAGGCCGCTGAACTCGAGCGACTGCTCGGCTGTCCCGTGCTTTCGATCGAGGGCTGGGAGCCGCCCGTCGAGGACGGCGACAGCTTTCTCGCGAACGCCCGTCTCAAGGCGCGTGCCGGTGCGGCGCGGTGCCCCGGCGCCTGGGTGGTCGCCGACGACTCCGGCCTCGAGGTCGACGCGCTCGACGGCGCCCCCGGCGTGCAGAGCGCCCGCTACGGCGGCGACGGCCTCGATGACGCCGGCCGGACGGCTGCCCTGCTCGCCGCCGTCGCGGACACCGAGGATCGCCACGCGCGCTTCCGCTGCGTCCTCGTGGCGATCGGTCCGGACGGCGAAGAGGTCTCGGCCGACGGCACGCTCGAGGGCACGCTTGCGCGCGCACCGCGTGGGGAGGGCGGCTTCGGCTACGACCCGATCCTGATCCCCGCCGGAGACACCCGCACCTGTGGCGAGCTGACGCGTGACGAGAAGAACGCAATCTCGCACCGCGGGGCCGCGGCCCGCGCACTGCGCGATACCCTCGGGTTGTGACGCGCCTCGCCCTTCTCGCGCCGCCCGTCGCCTTCGGGCTGGCAGGACTGCTCCTGCTCGCCACCGCCCTCGCGACGGGCTCCGCCGCCGCCCTCGCCGCCACCGTGCTGCTCGCCACGTTGCTGCTCGCTCAGGTCGCTGATCCACCGGTGGGCAGCCGCAGCCCGCGCGGCCGCGCCGTGGCCCGGATTGGTGCCGCCAGCGTTGCCCTTGTGCTCGCTACGGTGGCGATGATCACCGCGCTCGCCGCCGGCTTCGAACTCGTGCCGCGGTGGCAGTGGGCTGCCGCCGCCGGCGGGCTCGCCGCCCTGATCCTCTTGGCGCCCCTCGCGCTGCTCGGTCGCACCGGCCTCGAGCAGCCGGTCACGCGGAGCGAGCGCACGCTGCTGACCCGCGCCGCCGCCGTCGGCGCGCTCCTGGGCGGCGGGATGCTCGTGGCCGGCTACGTGCTGCCCGCTTTCGCCGCCGCGCTCGCGGTGGGCTTTGCCCTGATCGCCGCGCTCGAGGGTGTCGCCCTGGCCCGTCCGGGCGGTGCCGGACTGCGACGCCTCGCCAGCGAGCGCGAGACCGCCGCCGTCGACGCCGCCGTTGCCACCGGCCCCAGCGAGGTGATCGGGCATCGCCGGGTCGTGATCCGTACGACCGGTGGCGCCGAGTACCTGTCGCTCGAGGTGCTGGTCCGCCAGCGCCCCTCGGAGGCCCGCACGCAGGAGCTACGGGCCCAGCTGGAGCAGTCGATCAAGGGCGCGCTTCCCGAGCTCGTCGTCAGCGTCCGGGTGCGCGTGGGCGAGCTGCCGCCACCCGGCCCAGAGGACCCCACCCGCCAACTGGACGACACGCGCACCCTGCTGTTCGACGAGCGGGCGTCCCTAACCGGCGACGAGCAGCTCACCGAGGTGCTCGACGACAACCCCACGGAGCTGATCGATGAGCAGCCAACCGAGGCGGTGGACGCGCCCGTGCTACCGTCAGCGCCATGGGAGCAACGATGACAGCGGACGCCGTACTGGCCGAGCTGCTCGAGGTGTCCGATCGCCTGCGCAGCATCGTCCTCTGCGACGCCGACGGGACGGTGCTGGCCGAGATCGGTGGCCTCGGCGCAGCGGCCGCGGAGATCCTCACCGCCGCCGATGACGCCGCCCGCCTGCTGGGTCGCCCGCCCGTGCAGCAGTGCGAGATCGGATTGCCCGAGGCACTCATCTTCGCCGTCCGCGAGCAGGGGCGCTCGGCCATTGCCATCGCCGATCCCGACGCCACCGCCGGTCTCGTCTTCTACGACCTGCGCCAGGCGCTGCGCTCGCTCGCCGGAGCCGCCTGATGCGCCGCACGCTGGGCCTGCTGTTGACCACGTCCGCCGCTGTCGGCGCGGTCGTGCTGCTGCGCCGCCGCGCGCGCAGCGCGCCGCTGCGCGCCGACCTGTACTTCGCCGACGGCTCGATGCTCTCGCTTGACGAGCGGGCACCCGAGCTTGACGGCCTGATGCGCGCCGCCCGCGCTGCGCTGGGAGCCACCCGATGACCGATCTCGCCGACCGCATCCGTGCCGTTGCCTACCTCGAGGGCGACTTCGTCCTGCGGTCGGGACGTCGCAGCAGCTTCTACCTCGACAAGTACCGCTTCGAGACCCAGCCCGACCTGCTGCGCGAGATCGGCGAGCTGCTCGCCGCGCGGATCGGCGAGGTCGAGCCGGACGCCGTCCGCATCGCGGGCCCCGAACTCGGCGCTGTTGCGCTGGCCGCCTCCGCGAGCATGGCCTCCGGCAAGCCGTTCCTGATCGTACGCAGCGCCGCCAAGGACTACGGCACCTCAAACCGCCTCGAGGGCATCTTCGAGGAGGGCGAGCGCGTCGTCGTCGTCGAGGACATCGTGACGAGTGGCGGAGCCGCGCTGGACGCCGTCCGCAGCCTGCGCCAGGTCGGTCTGATCTGCGAGACGGTCGTCTGCGTGGTCGATCGCGGCGAGGGCGGGGCAGAGGCCATGGCCGACGCCGGCGTCCACCTCGAGCGCCTGCTCGACGCCGAGGCGCTTCGGCTCGGACGCTAGCGTCGAGGCGGACGTTTGGCTCTGATAAGCCAAATGCCGAAGGATTTGGCTTACCTAGGCGGGTCGCTTTTCGCAAACCCGCATCGTTGAGCGAACTACCGTCCGATGGGGGTGGTACCTTCGTGCCGTTCACACACGTCCTGGAGGAAACCAATGACCAAGGCAGAGTTCATCGATGAGGTAGCTCGCAAGACCGGCCAGAGCAAGAAGGATGCTGGCGACGCGGTCGAGGCGATGCTGAGCACGATCACCGACACGCTCCGGCGCGGCGGCGACGTGACGTTCACCGGCTTCGGCAAGTTCACCGTGCAGGCGCGCGCCGCCCGCACCGGCGTGAACCCCCGCACCGGCGAGAAGGTCCAGATCGCGGCCACCAAGGTGCCCAAGTTCTCGGCCGGCTCGCAGCTCAAGGCCGCCGTCAAGGGAGGCTGACCCGGCAGGTCGCGGCACGGCCGCGCCCGCTCGGCTCCACGGCCGTCCCATCCCCACCGGGATGGGACGGCCGTTTTGCGTTGAGGCTCCGACCCGCCCTGTAGCGTCCTTCCGATGAGCCTGCCCTTCGGAGACCGTCTCGCCGCGAAGGTGGCCGAGACCGGAAGCGCGCTGTGCGTCGGCATCGACCCGCGTGGACCGTTCCCCACACCTGTCCTGCGCGGACTCGCTGATAGCCGTGCGGGCCGGGCGCGCGCCGTCGAGCGCTACTGCCAAGGCCTGATCGAGGCGGTCGCGCCGCACTGCTGCGCGATCAAGCCGCAGGTCGCGCTGTTCGAGCTGTACGGCGGCTACGGCCTCTCCGCGCTGGACGCGGTCTGCGCCACCGCGCGCGAACACGGGCTGCTGATCATCGCCGACGCCAAGCGCGGCGACATCGCCTCCACGGCCGCGGCCTACGCGGAGGCCTGGATCGGGCTGCGGCCCGGCGAGAGCACCCCGCTCGCCGACGCAGTCACCGTCAACGCCTACATGGGCCCCGACACCGTGGAGCCCTTCTTGGAGGTGGCGGATCGTCACGGCGCCGGACTGTTCATCCTCGCCCGCACCTCCAACCCGGGTGCCGCAGAACTGGAGGAGCAGGCCCTCGCCTCGGGCGAGCAGGTCTGGGAGCGCGTCGCCGGCTGGATCGACGGCTGGAGCGCCGGCCGCACGGGCACCAGCGGCGTCGCCAGCGTGGGGGCCGTGATCGGCGCCACGGCGCCCGCGGTCGTACGGGTTGCCCGCGATCGCATGCCGTCGGCGCCGCTGCTCCTGCCCGGGGTCGGTGCCCAGGGCGGCCGCATTGAGGATCTGGCGCCCGCCTTCGAGCGGCATCCCGCCGGTGGCCTCGTGGTTGCCGCGCGCAGCGTGATCGAGGCCTGGCGCGACACCGACGGCGACTGGATGGCCGCGGTCGCCGAGTCCGCGCGGGCCCACGCCCGACAGGTCGCGGCGCTCCGCTAGCGGCTGTGACAGGGGTCTGACCCCGTGGTTGCCTTCGCCGGCTGCGACCACCGTTGCGGGGCACCGCTGAGCGGGCGAGCATCACCGGCCGTCGCCAGCGTCTACAGTCCGCAGCAGGATGATCATCACCGTCACCCCCAACGCCGCGCTCGACAAGACGATCCAGGTCCCCAGCATGCAGATCGGCATGCGGCACCGCGGCGCCCACGGCTTCGTGGCCCCGGGCGGCAAGGGCATCAACGTGGCCCGCGCGCTGCTCCTGCTTCAGCAGCCCGTGATCGCCGCGGGGTTGGCCGGTGGCGAGACCGGCGCGCGGATCCAGCGCGAGCTCGACGCCGAGGGCATCCTCAACGACTTCGTGCCGATCGCCGGCGAGTCGCGCAGCTCAACCGTGCTGATCGATCCGACCAGCGGGCGCCAGACCGAGATCATCGAGAACGGTCCGAGCGTCACCGCCGTCGAACTCGATGCACTGCTCGACCGGCTCGAGTACATCGCCCGCGACGCCAGCGTGATCGTGCTTGCCGGCTCCCTGCCCCGCGACGCGCCGGAGGACTGGTACGCGCAGGCGATCAAACGGTTGCGCCGGACCGGCGCCCAGCTCGTGCTGGACTCCGAGGGCGAGCCGCTGCGCCAGGGCGTCGCCGCCGAGCCGTATCTCGTTGCGCCGAACCAGCTCGAGGCCGAGGAGCTGGTCGGCCACGAGTTCGCCGGGGAAGCGGATCTGGTGGCCGCACTCGACGAGATCGCCGACATGGGGCCGCGGAACGTGCTGATCACCAACGAGTCGGGTGCCTTCATGCTGCTGCGCGAGCACGGGCAGGAGCGTCGCCTACGCGTGACCATCCCGCGCGTCGAGGCGATCAGTACCGTCGGCGCCGGCGATGCCCTGCTGGGCGCCTACCTCGCCAGCCGGAGGCGCGACGGAACGCCAGAGGACGCGCTGCGACAGGCGGTCGCCTGCGGCTCAGCCAGCACGCTGATCGCCGGCGCGGGCGTGTTCGACCCGCGCGAGCTCAAGCGCCAGCTGGCGCTGACCGAGCTGCGCGCGCTCAGCCTGCACTGAGCCCGGCTGGCGGCCCCTCCGTCCGAAGCCGCGACTAGTGTCCGTACCAGGTATCGACAGGCAGCGCAGATGCGCCCCGCAGGCGGGGTCGTCGTCGCCGAAAGGACACGGACAACGCGGTGGAGATCGAAATCGGACGTGGCAAAAAGGCGCGACGCGCCTATGGCTTTGACGACATTGCGATCGTGCCCTCGCGGCGCACCCGCGACGCTGAAGACGTCGACATCGGCTGGAAGCTGGGCCCGTACCTGATCGAGCTCCCGCTGCTCGCCTCGGCCATGGACGGCGTCGTCTCGCCGGCCACCGCCATCGAGCTGGGCCGCCTCGGTGGCCTGGGCGTGCTCAACCTCGAGGGGCTGTGGGGCCGCTACGCCGATGCCGACCAGATTCTCGAGGAGATCGCCGAGCTGCCGCCCGAGGTCGCAACCCGGCGCATGCAGGAGATCTACGAGGCACCGCTCGACATCGACCTGATGGCGCAGCGCGTCCGCGAGATCAAGGCCGCCGGCGTCATCACCGCCGCGTCCCTGACCCCGCAGCGCGTCCGCGACAACTGGGAGGCCGTCGTGGCCGCCGGTCTCGACGTCCTCGTCATCCAGGGCACCGTCGTCTCGGCCGAGCACGTCTCGCGCAGCGTCGAGCCGCTCAACCTCAAGGAGTTCATCGCCACCGTCGGCATTCCGTGCATCGTCGGCGGCTGTGCCAGCTACCCGGCAGCGCTGCACCTCATGCGCACCGGTGCGGCTGGCGTGCTGGTCGGGGTCGGCCCCGGCGCCGCCTGCACCACGCGCGGCGTGCTCGGCGTGGGCGTCCCGCAGGCCACGGCGATCGCCGATGCCGCCGCAGCCCGTGTCCAGCACCTGCTCGAGACCGGGCAGTACGTCAACGTGATCGCCGACGGCGGCATGCGCACCGGCGGCGACATCTCCAAGGCGATCGCCTGCGGTGCCGACTCGGTCATGGTCGGTTCGCCGCTGGCCCGTGCCCACGAGGCGCCCGGCAAGGGCACCCACTGGGGCATGGCGACGTTCCATCCCACGCTGCCGCGCGGCGCCCGGGTGCAGACGAAGCAGGTCGCGACGCTCAAGGAGATCCTGCTCGGACCCGCCAACGAGAACGACGGCACGCTCAACCTGATGGGCGCGCTCCGCACCTCGATGGCGACCACCGGGTACGAGACGATCCACGAGTTCCAGAAGGCCGAGATCATGGTCGCGCCCTCGCTGCAGACCGAAGGCAAGAAGCTGCAGCGCGAGCAGGGCATCGGAATGTCGCGCTAGCACGTGAGCGCCGATCGCCCGATCCTCGTCCTCGACTTCGGGGCCCAGTACGCCCAGCTGATCGCCCGCCGCATCCGCGAGTGCCGCGTCCTGTCCGAGCTCGTGCCGCACGACATCACGCTCGACCAGATCCGCGCGCTCGACCCGGCCGGCATCGTCCTATCCGGCGGACCCGCCTCCGTCAACGAGCCGGGCGCACCCCGCCTCGACCCGGGTATCTTCGAGCTCGGGCTGCCGGTGCTGGGCATCTGTTACGGCATGCAGGCGATGGCGCAGGCCCTCGGTGGCGAGGTGGCTGGCACCGGGACCGGCGAGTTCGGCAAGACCGAGATCGCGCTGGAGTCCGACGCGGTCCTGTTCCACGGCGTGCCGGCCACGCACACCTGCTGGATGAGCCACAACGACTCGGTCACCCGTCTGCCTGACGGCTTCCGTGCCACCGCCTCGACGCCGGGTGCACCGACGGCTGCGATGGAGGACGTCGAGCGGCGCTTCCACGCCGTGCAGTTCCACCCCGAGGTGATCCACACCCCGTTCGGGACAGAGCTGATCGAGCGCTTCGCCTACGCGGTCTGCGGACAGGACGGCACGTGGACGCCGCAGCACGTCATCGACGAGCAGATCGCCCGCATCCGCGCCCAGGTCGGTGACCAGCGCGTGCTCTGCGCACTGTCCGGCGGGGTCGACTCTGCCGTGGCCGCCCTGCTGGTGCACCGTGCCGTCGGCGAGCAGCTGACCTGCGTCTTCGTCGACCACGGCATGCTCCGCGAAGGCGAGGCCGAGCAGGTGGTGGAGACGTTTGGGAACCACTACAGGGTCGATCTGGTCCACGTGCAGGCGCAGGATCGCTTCCTCGACCTGCTGGCCGGCGTCACCGAGCCGGAGCAGAAGCGCAAGATCATCGGCGAGACCTTCATCCGCGTGTTTGAAGAGGAGTCGCGCCGCCTGGAGGGCATCCGCTTCCTCGTGCAGGGCACGCTCTACTCGGACGTGATCGAATCCGGCTCGAAGACCGCCGCCAAGATCAAGTCGCACCACAATGTCGGCGGGCTGCCCGACGACATGGACCTCGAGCTGTGCGAGCCACTGCGGCTGCTCTTCAAGGACGAGGTGCGCAAGGTCGGCATCGAGCTCGGCATGCCCGATCGGATGGTCTGGCGCCAGCCCTTCCCGGGTCCCGGTCTCGGTATCCGGATCATCGGCGACATCACCCGCGAGCGGCTCGACATCCTCCGCCGCGCCGACTTCGTACTGCAGGAGGAGATCCGCGCCGCCGGCTGGTACAACAAGGTCTGGCAGAGCTTCGCGGTGCTCCCCTGCGTCAAGAGCGTCGGCGTCATGGGCGACGCCCGCACCTACGAGTACCCGATCATCATTCGCGCGGTCACCAGCGAGGACGCGATGACCGCCGATTGGGCCCGCTTGCCCTACGACCTGCTCGAGCGCATCTCCACGCGCATCATCAACGAGGTACAGGGCGTCAACCGCGTGGCACTCGACATCTCGTCGAAGCCGCCGGGCACGATCGAGTGGGAATAGCGAGCCGGCTTCCCGCCTGCCCCTCGGGTCGCCGGGTATCCTTCGCCTGTGCCCGATCCGCGACTACCTCAGCGCAGCTCGGCGCATAATGCTGCCGTCCGTCGGCGACGCCGCGGGCTACTCGTCGTCGTCTTCGGATTGCTCATCGTCGGCGTGCTGGCCTACGCGCTGCGACCGGCGGAGTCGGGCCCGGCCGTGCCAGTGTCAACCGAGAGCGCCGTCGAGCTAGCCGCTCGCAAGGCGGCGGCCAACGCCTCGATCGGTGCCGAAGCGGCTGCCGCGGTCGAGCGGCGAGCGTGGGGGATCGGCCCCTTCGCCGCGAAGGTACCGGCGACCGCTGGCGTCAACAGCGGCGCGGAGACGGGAAACCTCGTCGCGCTGACCTTCGACGACGGCCCCGGGCGCGACAGCTGGGACATCCTGGCGCTGCTGCAGCGCTACAAGATGCAGGCCACGTTCTTCGTGGTCGGCCAGAACGTCGCCGACAATCCTGGCCTCCTGCGGGCGATGGTCGAGCAGGGCCATGTCGTCGCCGACCACACCTGGACGCACGCGAGCCTGCCGAGCCTCGACAAGGCCGGGCTCAGGCGCGAGCTCATCGACACGCGGCAGCTGATCGTGGACGAGACCGGACGCGTGCCCACCCTGATGCGCCCGCCGTTCGGCGACTTCACCGGCGCGACCAACGAGTTCTCCCGCAAGCACGGCATGCTGCCGGTGCTGTGGACGATCGACAGCAGCGACTGGGCGCTGGAGGATTCCGCCACGATTGCCGCCAACGTGCTCAACGCACCCGCCCTGAAACCGGGCGCGATCATCCTGTTGCATGACGGCTCGATGAACCGGCAGGTGACCGTCAACGCGCTGCCGAAGATTCTTGACGGGCTCGTGGCCCGCGGGCTGCGCTCCGTGACGGTGCCGGAGCTGCTCCGGGCTGGCCCGCCCTCAATCGCCCGCCCCG
>JBIIFR010000025.1:0-9208 GCA_044237215.1 Gaiellales bacterium | reverse complement strand
TTCGGATTCAAGATGATCGACGAGTAGTCGACGCCCTGCCACGGTGCGCGCGCCGAGCTCGGCGCGTTGAACAGGCTCGCGATCGTCGGCAGGAAGTCGACGTGCGAGACCAGCGCGTCGGTGGCGTAGGCCTTCTTGTACAGCGTGGGATTCGACCAGATCAGTGGAACGCGGATGGTCTCCTCGTAGAAGTTGAAGTTCTTCTGGCGCATGCCGCCGTGGGTGAGGCCCATCTCGCCGTGGTCCGACGTGCGGATGATCACGGTGTTGTTGTAGAGGCCGGCACCCTTGAGCGCGGCGATCACATTGACGAGGTACTCGTCGGACCACTTCATGAGGTTGCCGTAGAAGTTGAGGTAGTTCTGCTTCCGCTTACGCGTATTGAGCACGCCAAGACCAGCGGAGAGCTTGAGGAACAGCTGCTGGGCGCGCGGTTTCGTGGAGAGATCCTCCAGCACCGTCGCGGGCAGACCGATGTCGCCCTCGAGCCAGATGTCGCTGTAGCCGGCGTTCTCGTAGTTCTTCGGGTAGGCCAGCACGTCGTGCGGATTGACGAGCGAGCAGATCAGGAAAAACGGCGCCTGCTGGGCCGCCACGGAGTTGATGTACTGGAGGATGCCTTCGTTGCCATCCTGGTAACTGGTCGTCTCCGAGCCCATGAAGCGCGCGTCGTTCTGCGCCGAGCCGCCGCCCATCTCAGGGATGCTCTGGTTGGCGCCAGCGTCATCGGGATTCCAGCGCTGCCAACTATAGGCCTGTAGGTCGGCCGGCGTCCAGGTGGACCCGGCGGGCTTGCTGCAGTGCCACTTGCCCTTGTAGACCACGTTGTAGCCCGCCGCAGACATGACCGTCGCGATGTTCGCCAAGCTGGTCGAGAGCGGCACCTGCGGGTACGTCGGGGACGGCATATTCGCCTCGAGCGTGTACTTCACGCCGTGCTGGGCCGGGAAGTAGCCCGACATGAGGGTCGAGCGCGCCGGCGAGCACATGCAGGCGTTCGTGAAGGCGTTGTTGAACGTGACGCCGTTCTTCTGGAGCTCCGTGAAGCCGGGCAGGTTCTGCTGCGCCCAGCCGATCGGGAAGTGCTGGATCGCGCGCTCCTGATCGGTGATGAACATCACGACATTCATGCCGGCCATCGAGCGCGGCTGCGCGGCCTTCGTCTCGGGCTCGGCAGCAGCGGCCGTGCCGGCACCCATGGCGAGACCGCCGAGGCCGAGGGCTGCTGCGGCAGCGGCCGTGCGGGCAAGGAAGCCCTGGCGGCTGACAGTGGACGGATCGGAGCTGAGGGCGTCGTCTTGGTGCTCGGTCATGGGGAGAAGGTAACAGGGTGGGGTGGGTCGGGGACTACGTGGTGGCGAGATTGGGGGCTAACCCTCTGCTTGTGGTGGGCCGGCGTACATCTGCGGTGGGCGGGGATAGACGGCGTCGAGGTGGCGCTCGGGTCTGACCCCTTCGTCGCATCCAGACAGCAGCGCTCTCACCGAACCCGTCTCGCAGGCTCGTAGGCAGAACAGCGGGTGTTGGGACTGTTGGCTGGTTCCTCGACTGCGTCGAGGAACCAGCTCTTCTGAGGGTGGATGTTTTGGGCCCGGGCCCGTCATGACCTGCGCCCGACGGCGCGCGTGGCTGCCGTCAGTCGCTTCTCGGGCTTGTCCATGCTTGGGCCCGGGCCCAAAACATCCACCCTCAGAAGAGCTGGTTTTCTCCCCCGAAGATGTTCGACACCGAGCCCTCGCGGAAGACCTCTTCGATCGTCTGCGCAAGGATCGCGTCGACGGGGAGGACGCGGATGCGGCTCTCGGCGGCGCGGGCATCGATCGGGACCGTGTCGCAGACGACGACCTCGTGGAGCACGGAGTCGCGGATGCGGTCGAGGGCCGGGTCGGACAGGATCGCGTGCGTGGCGCAGGCGTAGACCTCGGTGGCGCCGGCATCGTGGACGGCCTGGGCGCCCGCGCAGAGGGTGCCAGCGGTATCGATGATGTCGTCGGAGATGATCGCCTTCTTGCCCTCGACCTCGCCGATGATCGCGGCGACACGCGCCTTGCCGTGCTCGGGGCGGAGCTTCGCGATGATCGCGACCTCGGCGTCGAGCATCTCCGCGAAGCGCGTGGCCAGCTTGGCGCGGCCCGCATCGGCGGAGACGACGACCGTGCCCTCGCCCGAGAGTCCCATGTCGCGGAAGTGGCGCGCGAACATCGGCAGCGCCGTCATGTGGTCGACAGGGCCGTCGAAGAAGCCCTGCACCTGGCCCGCATGGAGATCCATGGTCAGGACGCGGTCGATGCCCGAGGCCCGCAGCAGCGTGGCGACGAGGCGTGCGGTGATCGGCTCGCGCGGCGCGGACTTCTTGTCCTGGCGTGCGTAGGGGTACCACGGAATCACGGCGGTGACGCGCTTGGCCGAGCCGAGCATGGCCGCGTCGGCCATGATCATCAGCTCCATCAGGTTGCGATTGACGGGGTTGACGCAGCTCTGCACGAGGAAGACATCGGCGCCGCGCACCGACTCCTCGAAGCGCGCATAGATCTCGCCATTGGGAAAGGTCTTCAGGATCGTGCTGCCGAGGTTGACACCGAGGCGATCGCAGATGCGCTCCGCGAGATCCACGTTGGAGCGGCCGGAAAACACCATCAGGCGCTTCGAGGAGGGGTGCTCGAACGACGAATGCGCGGCGCCCATCTCGGCTGGGACCTCGAACAGCTGGGAATCAGACATCGCGCTTCCTCTTGGCGTAGTGCTCTTTATTGACCTGCCGCGCCCGGGCAATACCCAGTGCCTCGGCCGGCACGTCCTCCGTGATGATGGACCCCGCACCGGTCGTCGCATCGTCGCCGATCGCGACCGGTGCGACGAATACGCAGTCGGAGCCCGTGCGGACGCGGTCGCCGATCGTCGTGCGGTGCTTGTTCAGGCCGTCGTAGTTGGCGGTGATGTTGCCGGCGCCGATATTGGTGTCCTCACCGACCGTGGCGTCGCCGATGTAGGAGAGGTGCGGGATCTTGCTGCGCGCGCCGAGCTCCGTGTTCTTCGTCTCGGCGAAGGCGCCGACGCGGGCACCCGCGTGGAGGTGCGTGCCGGCGCGGAGATGCGCGAACGGGCCGGCCTGCGCGTCGCGGTCGAGCACCGCGTCGGTCAGCACGCTGTGCGGGCCGGCCTCGGCACCGGTCGCCAGACGCGTGCGGCCACGCAGGACCGTGAAGGGGTGGACCACGCAGTCGGCTGCGAGCTCGACGTCGGCATCGATGTACGTCGTGGCCGGATCGACGATGCCGGCGCCCGCCAGCAGGTGCGCGGTGACGATGCGGTCGCGGATGATCTGCGCGGCCTCGGCCAGCTCCACTCGGGTGTTGACACCGAGCAGCAGCGAGGCGTCCTCGACGAGCGAGGCCGCGGCCCGCCCGCCGGCGGCGCTGATCGCCGGGACGACGTCAGGGAGGTAGTACTCGCCCTGCGCGTTGTCGTTCGTGATGCTGGCGAGCGCGGGACGCAGCGCGTCGGCATCGAAGACGTAGAGCCCGGCGTTGCACTCGTCGATCGCGAGTTCTGCCGGCGTGGCGTCCTTCGCCTCGACGATGCGGATGCCTGTGGCATCGCGCAGCACACGCCCGTAGCTGCCGGGCTGGTCGATGCGGAAGGTGGCGGCCGTGGCGGTGGCACCGTCGGCGGCGTGCGCGGAGACAAGACCGCCGAGCAGCTCGGCGGTGAGGAGTGGCGTGTCGCCAGAGACGATCAGCACGTCGCCGCTGAAGCCCGCGAGCGCTGGCAGCGCACAGCGGACGGCGTCGCCGGTGCCCAGCTGGTCTGGCTGGATGACGGTCTCGGCGTCACCCACGACGGCGGCCACCGCCTCGGCGGCGTCCGGCGGCACGACCACGACGACGCGCTCGGCGCCGGCCTCGCGGACCGCGCTGAGCACCCAGCCGAGCAACGGCCGACCCCAGATCGGGTGCAGCACCTTCGGCAGTTCAGAGCGCATACGGGTGCCCTTGCCCCCGGCCATGACGATGCAGGCGAGCGGTCGATCGGCGGTGCGGGGGGCGGTCGGCATCCGGGCCTCCAACACTAGTCCGTGCCCCGGAGGGACCCGTCAGATCGCGGCGATGGCCGCGCGCAGCTCGTCGGCCGACAGGTACGTCAGACCGAGCGTCGCGTCATGGCGGAAGCGGATTACGCCCTCGCCGTCGATCACGAACGTGCTCCGCTTGGTGCCGAGCACGGCCTGCTTGGCACCGTAGAGCGCCGCCACGGCGCGGTCAGGATCGGCCAGCAGGGGCACCTTCAGCGCGCGCTTTTCGGCGAACTTCTCCTTCGAGGCGAGGTCCTTGCCCGAGATGCCGACGATCGTCGCATCGAGGCCGCTGAGGTCGTCCCAACGATCGGTGTACTCGCACAACTGCTTGGTGCAGACCTTGGTGTCATCGCCCGGATAGAAGACGAGCACAACGGTCTGGCCGCGATGGTCGGCGAGGTGAAACGCGCCGTTCGTGCCAGCGAGGGTGAAGTCGGGCGCGGTGTCGCCGACGGTGGGATTGGACATGGGGAGCCTCCGGAGGGGTGCGTTTGAACCTTCGCGCCGGCGTGCGTTGTGGCCGGGTGCGAGCGGCGATGGGCGTGCTGCTGTGTGTCGTTGATGCGGCTGACAGGCCGCGGTGGATCCACATGGGATGTGACAAAGGGGTCAGACCCTTTCGTCGCATGGATCGCCGGGCGGGCGCTGGAATTCGACGGGCATGTCGGTCCATGCGACGAAAGGGTCTGACCCCTTTGTCGCATCGCGCGGGTTGTAGCACGGGATCAGGCGCACATGGTCTCGTGCTACAACCCGCGCATGCACTCGCCGATCGAGACCATCATCGTCAACGCCAAGGTCCGCACGCTGGATCCGGCCAAGCCCTTCGCCGAGGCCGTGGCCGTGGGCCACGGCGCGATCCTCGCCGTCGGCACGAACGCGGAGATCCGCGAACTCGGCGGTGGCGCGCGCTCGATCGACCTTGGCGGCGCGGCGCTCGTGCCGGGCATCACCGATTCGCACGTGCATCCGCTGATGGGCGCGCTTGACGCGGTTGGCGCCGACCTGCTCGACGCCGGCACGTGGGACGACGTCCTCGCCGGCATCCGCAAGGAGGCTGAGGGCAAGGGACCGGACGAGTGGGTCGTCGGCTGGGGCCTGCTCTACGACGCCTTCGAGGGCCGCGCGATCCACCGCGATCTGATCGAGGAGGCCGCCGGTGGCCGTCCGACCTACCTCAAGTTCATGGACTTCCACACCGTGCTCGCCTCGCAGAAGGCGCTCGATCTGGCCGGCATCACGGGGCCGATCGCCTTCAGCGAGAACGCCGAGGTCATGTGCGACGCGAGTGGCGTACCGACCGGTGAGCTGCGCGAGTGGGGGGCGATCGCGATCGTCGACGCCGCCATGCCGCAGCTGACCGACGCGCAGAAGCTCGACCGCTACCACCAGCAGATGAAGCAGTTCGCGGCGGTCGGTATCACCGGCATCCACGGCATGGACGGCACGCTCGAGACGCTCGACATCCTGCGCGAGCTCGAGGCCTCGAACCGGCTGATCACCCGCCTGACGATGCCGTTCTGGTTCATGCCCGACATGCCCGAGGCGGAGTGGCAGGAGTACCTGCCGCACCGCGATGCGCGCGGCAGCCGCTGGCGCGGCGGCGTCGCCAAGTTCTTTATCGACGGCGTCATCGACACGGGTACTGGCTGGCTCTACGAGCCCGACTCCGAGGGCGAGGGAACGGCGCCGTTCTGGCCCGACCCGGCCAAGTACCGCCGCGCAGTCAAGACGTTCGCGGAGGCCGGCTTCCAGTGCTCCACGCACGCCTGCGGCGATCGCGGCGTCCGCGAGGCGCTCGACGCCTACCGCGAGGCGGGCACGTGGGAAGGGGTCCGTCACCGCATCGAGCACATCGAAACGCTGCAGGACTCCGATCTGCCCCGCTTCGCCGCAGAGGGCGTCGTCGCCTCGATGCAGACGCAGCACATGATGTGGCTCGATCCGAGCCGCACCTGCAACTGGACGACGCGCATGGGGAAGGGACGCTGCGACCGCGCCTTCCCGACGCGCAGCCTGTGGGAGTCCGGCGCCGTCGTGGCGCTCGGTTCCGACTGGCCCGTCGCGCGCTTCGACCCCCGGATCGGCATGGCCTCGGCGCAGCTGCGCCACGCGCCGGGCAACGGCAAGGAGCCGTTCGACGACCAGGCGCTGACCGGTCTGCAGGCGCTCGAGGGCTATACCGTCAACGCGGCGTACACGATCTCCGAGGAGCGCCGGCTTGGCCGCATCAAGGTCGGCTTCTGCGCCGACCTCACCTCGTTCGAGGTGGATCCGGCGATCTGCCCGCCCGAGGATCTCGTCGACAACCCGGTGCGCCTGACGATGGTCGACGGCGAGGTCATCTACCGGGGCTAGTCGTCCTCAGGGTGCTCAGGCCTCGACGAGCGCGTTGCGCACGAGCTGTTGGAAGGCCACGAGGCCGCTCTCGGCATCCGGGTTGAGATACCCGGAGTCGATCGCGCCCGAGGCAAGGCCCTGCTGGACCGACTCGCAGAGCGGCTTGTCCTCGCCGATCACGCGCTCGAACCAATCGATGTAGCGGTCGGCGGCATCGTCGGCGGCGTCGTTGAGGAACCAGTAGTCGAGCGCCACCCGCGTGGTGGCGTGGTTGACGGGTTGGATCGTTCGGGCGACGAACGCGCTCTCGCCGCCGTACGCCGACAGCTGCGTGGTGGGGAACAGGTAGGCGAAGCAGAAGCGCTGGTCGTCCAGGTGCTGCGTGTGGAGTGGGCCGAACTGGCCGATCCGGTAGTTGTCATCGCCGTATCCCGGCAGGGTCTCGGTGTGCACGAGCGGGCAGTGGTAGCACTCGATGAAGTTCTCGACCACGACCTTCCAGTTGGCGGCGATCGTGTGCTCCAATCGGCGCCGGTGGACGAGGCGGGTGTGATCGACGCCGGCGACGCCGTCCAGCAGTTCGAGGAAGGGCGCCAGTGCCGTCTCGAGCGGCTCGCAGTCGGGGTCGGCCGCGGCGAAGAGCAGCGGGCCGAGCGTGGCGACCGCGACCTCCGGCAGGCGTACCTCCTCGTCGAGCGTCATGCCCGGGGAGCGGTGGAGCGAGCCATCGAGCTTGTACGTCCAGCCGTGGTAGCGGCACTGCAGCGTGCGGCGCTTGCCACAGCCCTCGGCGATCAGCGCGCCGCGGTGGCGGCAGACGTTCGCGAAGCCACGCAGCGTGCCGTCGCCATCGCGCGTGATCACAATCGGGAGGCTGCCGAGCTCGCCGGTGGTGAACGAGCCGGCCTCGGCGACGTCGGTCGCCGGACCGATGTACTGCCAGCCGAGGCGCAGAACCGCCGCGCGGTCGCGCTCCAGCGACTCCGTCGTCGTGTACCAGGCGGCGGGGATGGAGCGGATCGCCATGGCAGCGGACTCTACACCCACGCGTCACACCGACGTCGTACGGCGCGGGCAGCTGATGCTGACCATAGCCGCGAGAATCAGCGCGGTCCCAGCCAGCGCAGCGGTTGGCGGGTGAGCTCAGCGATCGTCTCGAAGTCGCGGTCGCGGTGGATCAACGGCATGTCCGCTTCGATGGCCGCGGCCGCGACGAGAAGGTCGATAGCCGGTGTGGAGCGATGCTTGGAGCCCGGAAGCATTGCGAGTTCACGCTGGATATTCGTCGCGAGCGAGCACACGCGCTCGTCGACTGGCGCGTCGACAAGGCCGTCCAGTTGTTGCGACATCTCGTCGAAGCGGTCGATGCTGGTCGCTCCGCGTAGCACCTCGAGTCGAACGGGTGAGCATGTGGCGATCACGCCGGCACTGAGAGCGGACAGAAGATCCTGGGCAGCCGCATGCGTCGGGTTCTGCTCTGCCCAGATCCAGGCCGACGTATCGATTAGTGCCCTCATCTGGCCGAGCGGTCGTACTTCGCTCGGTGGTCGCGCATGACCTGCAGCTCTTCCTCAGTGATGCCGAACGGCGAGGACAGCAGACCGCGTCGACGCTCCAGATCAGCTGCTTCCTTGAGCGCGCGATTGACCGTCTCGGTGACGCCGCTCGTGCCCAAGAGGCGCTGCGCATCGGCGAGCAGCTGTTCATCGATGTAGAGCGAGGTGTGCTTCTTCGTCATTGTCTGCATGCCTCCGAAAGTAGCGTATGTTCAAGGCCTAAGGTAGCGCACATCTGTGACACAGTCACACCGCAGCTGCACGCAGCGCGATCGCGTCTGAACGCCCCGTGTCTACGGCTTGACGAGGCCGAGGCGCTCGCGTGCCACGTCGGGGCCGGCGACGGTGCCGCCGAGGCTCTCGACGATCGTCACGGCGCGCTCGACGAGCTGCGCGTTCGAGGCGAACTCGCCCTTGCTGATGTAGAGATTGTCCTCGAGGCCCACGCGCACGTTGCCGCCCATCAGCATCGCCTGCGCGACAGCCGGCATCTCCATGCGGCTGATCGCGAAGCCGCTCCAGACGGCGTTTGGCGGCATCTGGTCGGCGAACGTCTGCATCGTGCGCGGCGTGGCGGGGGCACCCCACGGAATCCCGAGACAGACCTGGACGAACGGCGGATCGTCGATCAGGCCCTCTTCGACCAGCTTGTTGACGAACCACAGATGGCCGAGCTCGAAGCACTCCAGCTCGGGCTTGATGCCGAGCGCGCGGATCTTCTCCGCGCCGATGCGCAGGTAGTCGGGCGTGCCGACGTAGACGAGGCTGCCGTCACCGAAGTTGAGCGAGCCGCAGTCGAGCGTGCAGATGTCGGGCAGCGTGTCGTGCAGATGCGCGATGCGCTCGTCGGGGCCCACCAGGTCGGAGCCCTCGTCGGGTGTGTTGGCGGCACCGTCCAAGCCGATGTAAAGGTCGCCACCCATGCCCGTCGTGAGGTTGACGATGACGTTCTCGCCGCTCGCACGGATGCGATCGACGACGTCGCGATAGAGGTCGACGCGGCGCGAAGGGGCGCCCGTCTCCGGCTCGCGGACGTGGCAGTGCACGATCGCGGCGCCGGCCCGAGCGGCCTCGATCGCCGAGTTCGCGATCTGCTCCGGGGTGATCGGGAGCTCCGGGTGGACGTCCTGCGATGCACCCGAGCCGGTGATCGCGCAGGTGATGAAGGGATTCCAGTTCATGGGGTGTTCCTCTCGGCTCAGGCAGGGCGCAGCGTAGTGGTTCGGTCCTCGACTGG
>JBIIFR010000319.1:0-2501 GCA_044237215.1 Gaiellales bacterium | reverse complement strand
CACCGCCGCCACCGGCACCAGTCGCGCAGTGGGTGCTCGTCTGGCCGGGCGGCGTCGTGCCGATCCGCGATACCGCGCTCGTGATCGGTCGCAGCAAGGACTGCGACGTCCCCCTCGCAGACGGCAACGTCTCGCGCCGCCATGCGGAGATCGGTCGCAGCGCCGATGGCTTCGTGCTGCGCGACCTCGACTCGACGAACGGCACGACGGTCAACGGCCGCCGCGTGAAGAGCGCCCCGGTCGGCGAAGGCGATGAAATCACCCTCGGGACGAGCACGCTGCGGATCGAGCAACGGCCCGGCTGAGCCGTGGTCGACCAGGCGCTCCTCGTTCTGCGGATCGGTGTCCTGGTCCTGCTCTATGTGTTCGTGTGGCGGATCGCGCGCACGGCCGTCCGCGACGTGCGCGGTGCGCAGGAGAGCATGATCATCCGCCCCGGCCAGGGCTTCGACCCGTTCGGCGAGGCGCCGACCGTGGCCGAGCCGCAGCCAGAGCCCGTCGCACCCGGCCGACTGCTCGTCGTCGCGAGCGACGTCCTGCCGGTCGGCGCCGCAATCGTGCTCGAGGAAACTGAGGTGCTGATCGGCCGTGACCCCCACGCGGCGGCGATGCTCGAGGGTGACGGCTTCGTGTCGGCCCGGCATGCGCTGGTGCGCGTGCGTGGCGCGGCGACCTCGGTCGTCGACCTCGGCTCGACCAACGGCACCTTCGTCAACGGTGAGCGGATCGCGATGGAGACGCGCCTGTCACCCGGCGACGAGGTCGCCGTCGGCTCCACCCACATGATCTTCGAGCCGAGCGCCTGATGCCGCTGCTCCTGATCCGCGAGACCGGCGCCTGCAGCGACGTCGGCCGCCTGCGCCAGTCCAACGAGGATGCCCTGCTCCTGTCCGATCCGGTCTTCGCCGTCGCCGACGGCATGGGCGGCGCCCGCGCCGGCGAGGTCGCGAGTGCCATGGCGGTCGCCGCGCTGCACGGCTTTCAGGGCGGCGAGCAACAGCTTGCGCAGGCGATCGAGGACGTCAACCTGCGCATCCACACGGCGTCCCAGGCTGACGCGTCGCTGCTCGGCATGGGTACGACGATCACCGCCGCCATGGTCGACGGCGCCGCGCTCGTGCTGGCGCACGTGGGCGACTCGCGCGCCTACGTGCTGCGCGCGGGCCAGCTGCGCCAGCTGACCGACGATCACTCGCTGGTCGGCGAACTCATCCGTCGCGGCGCGCTCACCCCGGCGGAGGCCGAGCGCCATCCGCAGCGCTCCGTGATCACCCGGGCACTGGGCGCCGATGCGGGCGTCGACATCGACGTCCTGCGCGTTCCGGTCGAACCCGACGACCTGATCCTGCTCTGCTCGGACGGGCTGACCGGCATGGTCAGCGACGCCGAGCTGGGCCGCATCATGCGCGGCGGCGGCAACCTCGATCAGCTCGCACAGGAGCTCGTGCTGGCGGCCAACCGCGCCGGCGGCGAGGACAACATCACCTGCGTCCTGCTGCGCATCGGCACGCGCAACGAGGAGGACACCGAGCCGGAGCGCCCGCCGATCGTGATTCTGCCCGCCACGGCGCTCGACGCGCGGACGCCACCGACCTTCGCGGCCGATCGCGTCGCCGTCCGCGGCGGCCGCGGCCGCCTGCTGGCGATCATCGGCGGGGTGGCCGCACTCGGCATCGTCGTCGCGATCGCCGTCGCCGTCGGCCTGCAGTGGGCGCACTTCGTCGGGGCCACGGACGACGGGCGGCTGGCGGTCTACCAGGGGCTTCCGTTCGACGTGACCGCGGACCTCCCGCTCTACCGCGCCATCTCGATCAGCGACATCCGCACCGATGTCCTATCGGCCGAGGAGCGCCGGGCGCTGCTGGACCACCGGCTCGGCTCGCTCGACAGCACCCAGGCGCGCGTCGACGGGCTGATGGCGTCATCGCCGTGGCTGCGCACTCCGCCGAGCGCACCGTGACGACCGTGCGCGGACTGCTGCACCTGCCGAGCCGCAACCGCGAGCTCGGCCTGATCGCGCTGGCGCTGCTGATCGCGACGGCCGGCTTCGCCGCCGTCCAGCTGGCTCGCGCTCAGGAATTCTCGTCGGCGCCGCTGACCGCCGCGCTGCTCTTTGCGTTCGCCTACCTCGTCGCGCACGCCGTCGTCCGGGTCGTGCTGCCCAACTCCGACCCGTACGTGCTGCCGATCACCGCGGTGCTGACCGCCATCGGGCTGATCGAGATCTACAGGATCTCGCCGCAGCTGGCCCGCGACCAGGGAATCTGGATGCTGCTCGGTCTGGTGCTGTTCGTCGCCGTGGTGATCGTCGCCCGCGACATCCGCCGGCTGGAGTCGCTCAAGTACACCTGCGGTGCGGTCGCGGTCGGGCTGCTGCTCCTGACGATCACGCTCGGCACCTCCGTCAACGGCGCCCGCCTCTGGCTGCGCGTCGGCGAGCTCCAGATCCAGCCGGGCGAGTTCGCCAAGATCCTGCTCGTCATCTTCCTCGCCGGCTACCT
>JBIIFR010000318.1:0-2504 GCA_044237215.1 Gaiellales bacterium | reverse complement strand
GCCCGCAGCCGCGGCAGGCGCCACATGATCAGCGCGAAGGATCCGCCGATGATCAGCACCAGTCCGACCATGAAGTACCAGCCGATGTCGGAGGCGACGAACGCGTGGATCGACGAGAGGATGCCACTGCGCGTGAGGAACGTCCCGAAGATGGAGAGCGCGAAGGCGGCGGAGATCAGGGAGATGTTCCAGACCTTGAGCATGCCCTTGCGCTCCTGGACCATCACGGAATGCAGGAAGGCGGTGGCGACGAGCCACGGCATCAGCGCCGCGTTCTCGACGGGATCCCACGCCCAGAAGCCGCCCCAGCCGACCTCGGTGTAGGCCCAGTGCGAGCCGAGCAGCATGCCGATGCCGAGGAAGCCCCAGGCGGCCAGGGTCCAGCGGCGCGAGGCGACGACCCAGCGTGCGTCGGTGCGGCCGGCGAGCATCGCCGCCATCGCGAGCGCGTACGGCACGGCGAGTCCGACGTAGCCCAGGTAGAGGCTGGGCGGGTGCAGGGCCATGTACGGGTTCTGCAGAGACGGGTTGAGCCCGAGGCCGTCGGCGGGCGCGATCTGGGTGACGAACGGGCTGGCGGGCACGACGAGCAGGACGAGGAAGAAGCCGGTGATCAGCGCGAGCACCATGATCATCCACGGCTGCAGCTCGCCGAGTACCTTGCGGGTGCTGCGGACGCCGAGCAGGCTGCAGGCGGAGAGAATGGTCGCCCAGAGGAGCAGCGAGCCGGCCTGCGAGCCCCACCACGCCGTCACGAGATAGACCGTCGGGAGCGAGCGCGAGGACGTGTCGGCGACGACCTTGAACGAGAAGTCGTGCGTGAACAGGGCGTAGAGGAAGATCGCGTCGGCGACCAGGATCAGCGCGAAGATTGCCCAGAGACCGTGGCGCGCGCTGATCAGGAAGCGGCGATCGTGGCCGGTCGCCGCCCAGAGCGCGGAGCCGGCGGTGTAGACGGCAATCAGCAGGGCGAGGATCAGCGCGCCTTGGCCGATCAGTGCCACGTCAGCTCCTCGCGCTTCAGGTCTTCGCGTCCGACGGCGGCGCCTCGTCCGTGTACTTGGACGGGCACTTCGTCACGAGCGTGTCGGGCACGGCCTTGAGAACGCCGTTCTCGAGCGTCCCGTCGATCACGATGTCGCGGCCCACCTTGTAGGCGTCGGGGACGGCGCCGGTGTAGACGACGGGCACCGTCTGCGTGCCCTTGTAGTCCTTGACGGTGAAGCGCAGGCCGCTCGGATCGGCGGCGTCGCCGGCCGACTGCGTGACCTTGCCCTCGAGGCGGATCTTCTGCCCGTCGTAGGCGC
Organism: Gaiellales bacterium; assembly: GCA_044237215.1. Taxonomy (GTDB): domain Bacteria; phylum Actinomycetota; class Thermoleophilia; order Gaiellales; family F1-60-MAGs149; genus F1-60-MAGs149. The sequence continues at coordinate 1,197 of JBIIFR010000318.1, read as the reverse complement.
TGGCCTGCGAGACCATCAGGACGGGGATCGAGGAATCGGCGAACGCCGTGTAGACCGCGAAGGTGCCGAGCAGCGAGGCCACGGCCAGCGCCACGACGAGCCGGACATGGCGGAAACCACGCTTGGGCGTTTCAGGGGCGGCGGCGGGCGTCTCGCTCACGTCCCTCAGTCTATCGGAGCCTTGGGCGGTTCAGCCGTACCCGGGCGACATATCTGCGCCAGCAGGGTGGACAATCCGCGCACAACGACGGATCGTCGCTACCGAGGCGGGCTCGTCAGGCCGCGTCGGGGTAGGCCTGATCGATGCGCTCGAGCTCGTCGCGCATCTCGGCGCGGTCGATGTACGACATCGCGTCGGCGTACCCCTGGCTGTAGGCGGTGCGCAGGTACCAGCCGATCAGCTCGGGGTCCCACTGCTCGCGCGGCACCTCGAAGAGCTCGGCCCAGAGGCCCGTCAGGCGCAGGTCGAGCATCCGTGCGAGGTCCTCGTGCGCTTCCACCTGCCAACCACGCTAGTCAGGCCGCCGGACAGTCGGTCGCGAGCGGGTATCGTGCGGGACGTGGCTGTCGCCTTCACCGTTGATGCACCGCGTCCGTTCGAGGCAAATCCAGGAATCATCGCGTTCCGCGCTAAGCGCCCTGTCGATGCGGTCGAGGTGCGCGTGGATGGCAAGCGCTATCGCCTCGTCACGCTCGCCAAGCCGACGCGCCGCGCCACGATCGGCCCGCTCGGCCTGCCTTCCCGCGATCTCAAGCTGACGGTCGTCGGCTGGTCGCAGGGCAAGGTGGTCGGCCGGAGCACCACCGCCAACGTGCTCGGACTCCCCCGCTCGGCCTTCGTCTCGCGCCCGATCACGCAGACGCCGGCGCTGGCGCAGCGCCGGCTGGCGCGCCTGCCGCGCCCGCCCGGCTCGGCGGCCGCGTGGGTGATCAACATGGAGACGGGCCGCGGCGCGTCGTGGAACGCCGGTGCGAAGTTCTCCGGTGCGAGCACGGTGAAGCTGCCGATCATGCTCACGTACCTGATCGGCCTCAAGCGCGATCCCGTCGGCGCACGTGAGTGGGGCACGCTGCAGTCGATGATCCGCGGCTCGTCGAACGACGCGGCCAACACGATGCTCGAGGCGATCGGCGGCAGCACCGCCGCGGGCGGCGCGAAGTCGACGGCAGTGGCACACCGCCTGGGCGCCTTCCGCA
>JBIIFR010000317.1:0-2505 GCA_044237215.1 Gaiellales bacterium | reverse complement strand
GTCATGGCCTACGAGGCGCTCAAGCACTACGCCAAGCGCGACATGACCTTCCGCTTTGTCTCCAACGTCGACGCCACCGATTTCGCCGAGGCGACGATCGACCTGGATCCCGAGGAGACGCTGTTCATCATCGCGTCGAAGACCTTCGGCACGCTCGAGACGATGACGAACGCGCACACCGCGCGGGACTGGTCGCTCGCCCAGCTCGGCGACGAGACCGCGGTCGCCAAACACTTCGTCGCCGTCTCCACGAACGCCGAGCGTGTCGAGGCCTTCGGCATCGACACGGACAACATGTTCCCCTTCTGGGACTGGGTTGGCGGCCGCTACTCGATGGACTCGGCGATCGGCCTCTCCACGATGCTGGCGATCGGCCCCAAGCACTTCCACGAGCTGCTGGCCGGCTTCCACGCGATGGACGAGCACTTCCTGACCGCGCCCCTCGAGCGCAACCTGCCGGTGCTGATGGGCCTGCTCGCCTTCTGGTACCGCGACTTCTTCGGCGTCCAGACGATCGGCGTGATGCCCTACGAGCAGTACCTCAAGCGCTTCCCCGCCTACCTCCAGCAGCTGACGATGGAGTCGAACGGCAAGCACGTCACGCTCGACGGCACGCGCGTCGACTACGACACCGGTCCGGTCTACTGGGGCGAGCCAGGCACGAACGGCCAGCACAGCTTCTACCAGCTGATCCACCAAGGGACCTCGATCATCCCGGTCGACCTGATCGGCTTCGCGCACTCGCTCAACCCGCTCGGCGAGCATCACGACATCCTGATGAGCAACGTCTTCGCGCAGGCCGAGGCGCTCGCCTTCGGCAAGACCGAGGCCGAAGTGCGCGCCGAGGGCACGCCCGAGAACGTCATCCCGCATCGCGTGATGGAGGGCAACCGCCCGACGAACACGATCCTTGCCGATCGCCTGACGCCGCATCGCCTCGGCGCCCTGATCGCCCTCTACGAGCACAGCGTCTTCACCCAGGGCGTGCTCTGGGGCATCGACTCGTTCGACCAGTGGGGCGTCGAGCTCGGCAAGGCGCTCGCGGTCAAGATCATCCCCGAGCTCGAGAGCGACGCCGAGCCCGACCTTCAGCACGATTCTTCAACCAATGCACTGATCCGGCGCTACCGCGCCATGAAGCGCGCGTAGACCCCAAGGAGCACCACCATGGCAACAGCACACCCGATGCAGCTCGGCATGATCGGCCTCGGCCGGATGGGCGCGAACCTCGTTCGCCGCCTGATGCGCGATGGCCATACCTGCGTCGTCTTCGACACCAATCAGGATGCCGTGAAGGAGCTTGAGGCCGAGGGCGCGATCGGCGCCTCCTCGATGGCCGACCTGATCAGCAAGATGGAGCGCCCGCGCAACGTCTGGATCATGGTCCCCGCAGCAATCGTGCAGAAGATGGTCGACGAGCTCAAGGATCTCCTGGAGGACGACGACACGCTGATCGACGGCGGCAACTCGTACTACCGCGACGACATCAAGCACGCCAAGGAGCTGGCGGCGAAGGGCATCCACTTCGTCGACTGCGGCACCTCCGGCGGCGTCTGGGGCCTCGAGCGCGGCTACAGCCTGATGATCGGCGGCGACGACAAAGCCGTGCAGCGTCTCGACCCGATCTGGAAGACGATCGCCCCGGGCGAGGGTTCGGCCGAGCCGACGCCCGGCCGCAAGCCGGGCGGTACGGCCCAGGAGGGCTACCTGCACTGCGGGCCGAACGGCGCGGGCCACTTCGTGAAGATGGTCCACAACGGCATCGAGTACGGAATGATGGCCGCGATCAGTGAGGGCCTCTCGATCATCAAGCACGCCGACGCGGGCAAGCACGCACAGGAGATCGACGCAGAGACCACGCCGCTGCGCGACCCCGAGTTCTACATGTACGACATGGACGTGGCCGAGATCGCCGAGGTCTGGCGTCGCGGCTCCGTCGTCGGCTCGTGGCTGGTCGATCTGACCGCCGCGGCGCTCGCAAAGGATCCCGACCTCGAGGCCTTCGCCGGCCGCGTGTCGGACTCCGGCGAGGGCCGCTGGACGACGATCGCGGCGATTGAGGAGGGCGTGCCGGCTCCGGTCATCACGGCGTCCCTGATCGAGCGCTTCGAGTCGCGCGGCCTCGGCCAGTTCTCCGGCAAGGTCCAGTCGGCTATGCGCAACGAGTTCGGTGGGCACGACGAGAAGAAGGCCTGATGCAGCACGAGCTGATCGTCCTGCCCGATGCAGCGGCGGTCTCGAAGGCGGCGGCGGCGCACGTGGCGAAGGCCGCGCGCGCGGCGGTCGCCGAGCGCGGCGTGTTCTCGATGGCCGTCAGCGGCGGCCGCTCGCCGTGGGCGATGTTCGCCGATCTGGCCGAGCTCGACATGCCGTGGGAGTCGGTCGAGCTGTACCAGGTGGATGAGCGCATTGCCCCTGAGGGCGATCCGCTGCGCAACCTCACCCATCTGCACGAGAGCCTCGGCCCGCAGCTGCCGGTACAGATCCATCCCATGCCGGTCAACG
>JBIIFR010000316.1:0-2511 GCA_044237215.1 Gaiellales bacterium | reverse complement strand
ATGCTCCTCAACCATCCGCTCGACTGCCCCGTCTGCGACAAGGGCGGCGAGTGCCCGCTGCAGGACCTGACCTTCAAGTACGGCCCCGGCAACTCCCGCATGACGCTGCCGAAGCGCACCTACGAGAAGCCGCTGCCGATCTCGCCGTCGATCGTGCTCGACCGCGAGCGCTGCATCCTCTGTTATCGCTGCACGCGCTTCTCGAGCGACGTTGCCGAGGACGGCGAGCTGGTCGCCCGCGAGCGCGGCGCCGCCAGCGTGATCGCCACCTTCGACGAGCGCCCCTACGACGGCGTCTTCTCCGGCAACGTCACCGAGCTGTGCCCGGTCGGCGCCCTGCTGCCGACGGCCTACCGCTTCAAGGCGCGCCCGTGGGAGATCGTCAACGTCCCGACCGTGTGCACCGGCTGCGCGACGGGCTGCAACACCTGGTCGACGCTGCGCGAGAACCGCGTGGAGCGGATCCTGTCGCGCAACCACGCCGCCGTCGATGAGGGCTGGCTCTGCGACAAGGGCCGCTTCGCCCGCTACGAGCCGCGCGACGAGCGCATCGCGACGCCGCTTGTACGCGGTGTCGCCGGGCTCGAGCCGGCCGAGTGGGATGACGCGCTGCGCACGATGGGGCAGCGCCTCCGCCACCAGTCCGCCGCCTTCGGCGAGGGGGCCGTCGCCATCGTCACGGGCGGCAACCTGACCAACGAGGAGGCCGCCGGCTGGTCCGCCATCGCCGCCGACCTCAAGGCCCGCGTCGCCTCCGCGCCGATCGCCGCCGCCGCCGAGTGGGAGCGCATCGACGCCTGCCTCGCGCCGCTGGCCGCGATCGACACCGCCGATGCGGTCGTCGTGATCGGCGATCAGGAGCCGGGCGATCGTGCCGGCACGGTCGAGCTCCGCATCCGCAAGGCGCGGCGCGACGGCGCGCACCTCGCGATCAGCGGCCCCGGCGGCTCCGGTCTCGAGGCCGACGCCGCCACGTTCATCCGCACGCACCCCGCCGCCGGGTCCGCAATGCTGGCCGCGCTTGCCGCCGCCGTCGCCGAGACCGGGGGAGAGCACGTCCGCAGCGACGCGAAGCCCGCGGGCAGCGTCGAGGAGCTGGCCGCGCTGGCCGGTGCCGACGTCGCCCAGGTCCGCGAGCTGGCCGGCACGCTGGCTCGTGCGCATCGCCCCGTCCTGATCGTCACCGACCACGTCGCCGTGGCCGAGATCGAGGCGCTCGCCTGGGTCCTCGGCCTCGATCGCGGCGCAGGCGGCGTCCTGCCGCTCCCCGTCGGCGCGAACGAGCGCGGTGAGCGCGCCGTCGGCCTCGCCGGCGGCTGGGACGAGCTCCTGCCCGCCCTCGAGGCGGGTGAGATCTCGGCGATCGTCTTCGTCGGCGCCGATCCGGTGCTCGACAGCGCGGACGGCGAGCGCTGGCAGATGGCACTCGCACAGACGGAGTTCGTCGTCGTGGTCGCACCGTTCACCAACGGCGTCACGTCGCAGGCACAGCTCGTGTTGCCGCTCGACGTGGATCACGAGCGCGAGGGCACGATCATGAACCTCGAGGGTCGCGTCCAGCGCGTCCGCCCGTCGCTGGCCCCGGTCTCCGGCGTGCCGCTGATCGCGTGGACGAGCCGGCTCGCGGGCTTCCTCGACGTCCAGGTGCAGGGCAACCCCGGCAAGGCGTTCGATCAGCTCGCCGCCACCCAGCCCGCCTTCGCGGGACTCTCCTGGAAGGGTCTCGGCGAGCGCGCCGACCTCCATCGCGAGCGTCCCGCCGCTGCGGCACCCGTCGGCGTGCCCGCGCCGACCGCGCCGATCGCGGCCGAGCCGGGCGCGCTGCGCCTGATCGCCCCCCGTCCGCTGATGAGCGGTGCCGCTGTCGCGCGCACCGAGTCGCTCGCCCACCAGCGCGCGCCGTGGGTCATGATCGCGCACGCCGACGCGCAGGCCGGTGGCATCGCGCGCGGCGACGAGGTCGTCGTGCGGCACGCCGCTGGCGAGCACATCGGCCCGGCGCGCATCTCGCGGCGTCTGCTCCCGGGCACGATCCGGATCAACTGGAGCGGTGCCGCTGGCACCGGCGCCTCGGCCACGGTAGAGGCGCAGTAGCGGCATGGTCGACGGGGTCCTCGCAACGATCATCAAGGCCTTCGTGCTGGTCAACATCCTGATGGTGTTCTTCGCCTTCATGACGTGGGTCGAGCGCAAGCTGATTGGTCGCTTCCAGGCTCGCTACGGCCCGAATCGCGTCGGCCCCTACGGCCTCCTGCAGCCGATTGCCGACCTCGGCAAGATGCTGCAGAAGGAGAACATGATCCCGGCGGGCGCGAAGCCCAAGCTCTACCTGATGGCCCCGTGGATCGCGATGGCCTGCGCGCTCGGTGCCTTCGGCCTGATGCCCTTCGGCAACGTCGCGACGATCCCGGGCACGGACTACACCTTCCACCTGTACATCGCGGACACCAGCGTGTCGCTGCTCGTCGTCGCCGCGATCGGCTCGCTCGGCTTCTACGGCCTGATGATCGG
>JBIIFR010000314.1:0-2604 GCA_044237215.1 Gaiellales bacterium | reverse complement strand
GACGACGACGTGCAAGAGGTTGTGTTCGACGTCGAGATCCCCGAAGCCGTCCTCGCCGAGCAGTAGGCCCGGCGTGGCACAGCCGGTCATCATCGACTGCGACCCGGGGATCGACGACGCGATCGCCATCCTCCTCGCGCTGGCGAGTCCCGAGCTCGACGTGCTCGCACTGACCACCGTGGCGGGCAACGTGCCGTTGGCGAGCACCACCGCGAATGGCCTGCGCGTCCTCGACCTCGCCGGGCGCGCGGACCTGCCGCTGGCGGCGGGTGCCGGGCGGCCCCTGATCCACGTGCCCCACGACGACTCCTCGGCGACCCACGGCGAGACGGGGCTCGACGGCGCCGGCCTGCCCGCACCCACGCGGGCACCCGCAGCGGAGCACGCGGTCGACCTGATCGCGCGGCTGGCCCTGGCCCGACCGGGCGAGATCACGCTGGTCGCGGTGGGACCGCTGACGAACGTCGCCCTGCTGGCGGCCGTGCGTCCCGAGGCCTTCGCGGCGCTGCGTGGCGTGCTCGTGATGGGGGGCGCGGCGAACGGCGGCAACATGTCGCCGTACGCCGAGTTCAACGTGTGGTTCGATCCGGAGGCGGCCGAGCGGGTCCTGCAGAGCGGGCAGGACGTCACGCTGGTCGGCCTCGACGTCACCCGCCAGGCGATCCTGACTGCGGCTGACATCGACGCGCTGGCCCTCCTGCCCGTGATCGGTCCGGCCGTCGCGGGGATGCTCCGCTTCTACATGCGCAAGCACGTCGACTGGTACGGCGAGGAGATCGTCTACCAGCACGACAGCCTCGCCGTCGCGCAACTCATCGACCCGTCGCTCCTGACCCTGCGCCACTGCCACGTCCTCGTCGATACGGGTCTCGGGCCGGCGCGCGGCGCCACGCTGGTGGACCGGCTGGGCGTCTACGGCGGCACGCCGAACGCTCGCTGGGCCGAGGCTGTCGACGTGGAGCGCTTCCGCGCCCTGCTGCTGCAGCGCCTCACGGCGCTGGCGGAGTCGCTCTAGACGCTCGGTGCGGCGTCGCCCGACTGCCAGGGGGCGACGGGATACTCGGCCTTGTCACCGCGGTGCTCGCCGATCGTGAGGATGCGGAGATCCTGGTCACCGTCGTTGACGAACTGGTGCGGTCGCTCCGGGCCCTCGCGCTTGGCGAAGAAATCGCCAGGTCCGACGCGGAAGCGCTCGTCGCCGACCATCAGGACGCCGCTGCCACTGAGGACGAGGAAGCACTCCTCCTCCTCGTGGTGCCAGTGGAACTTGGTCGAGCGCTCGCCGGGGCGGATCAGGTCGACGTTGACGCCGATGCGACGCAGGCCGGCGTGTTCGCCGAGGCGGGTGGAGAGGCCGAAGGTCTCGCCGCCGGGCTCGTACTCGTTCTCGCCGGTCGGCGCCTCCTCGGCGCGGACCAGCCACGCCGGGCGGCGATCGTCGCGGGTGATCAGGCGCTCAGCGGCGCGACCGCCCACCTCGGACACGGCCCACTCACCGGCGGGCAGCGTGCGCGTCTCGATCCAACGGGCGGCCGGCAGCTCCGCGGCGACCTCGACGCAGACGGCCTCCCACTCGCCCTCATGATCGACGAGCAGAAACGGCGTGCCGTCACCGGTGACCCGCAGGAGCTCCTGCTCGGCGGCGTCCGCGTCCGGCCACCAGCGGGGGTGGCGCTCGATGAAGGCGATGTGGCGAGGGGGGCGTGCGGCCATGGGCAGCATCGTACGCGAGTCGCTCGGGGGAGGGGCGACCGCACCCGCTCGTAGACTGCGCTCATGGTGATCCTCGGGGTCGACCCCGGCACGGCATCCACGGGCTTCGGCGTGGTGACAGCGGTAGGCAGCCGGCTTCGGTCGGTCGCTTTCGGATGCATCCACACGGATGCGCACACGCCGCTCGAGGAGCGCCTGGCCGCGATCGCGCGTGCCATCGACGCGCTGATCGAGGAGCACGCGCCCGCGGCCCTCGCGGTCGAGGGCGTCTACGTCGGCGGCAACCCCCGCAGTGCCCTGCAGATCGGGCAGGCGCGCGGCGCCGTGCTGGCCACCGCCGGTCTTCGTCACATCACCGTGGCCGAGTACTCCGTCGCGGAGATCAAGACCGCCGTCTGCGGCTTCGGTCGCGCGGAGAAGTCCCAGGTGCAGCGGATGGTCGGTGCGGTCCTCGGCCTGCCGCAGCCGCCAACCCCTGACCACGCGGCGGATGCCCTGGCGGCGGCCATCTGCCACGCCTCGCAGAGCCCGTTGGCGGCGTCCCTGCGGAAGGCCGGGGTGCGGGCATGATCGCCCACGTCTCCGGCACCGTCACGGGCCGCGAGGGCGACATCCTCGTCGTCGATGTCGGCGGTGTCGGCTACGAGCTGACGGCGACGCTGACGGCGCTGTCCCGCAGCGAACCGGGCACGACGGTCACCGTGCCCACGTACCTTCACGTGCGCGAGGACGCGCTGCAGCTATTCGGCTTTGCCGACGAGGCCGAGCGGCGCATCTTCCGCCTGTTGCTCAACGTCAACGGCGTTGGCCCCAAACTCGCGCTGGCGATCGTCTCCACCCACGACCCCGAGCGCATCGAGAGCGCGGTGCTGCTCGGCGACTTCGCCTTGC
>JBIIFR010000024.1:0-9890 GCA_044237215.1 Gaiellales bacterium | reverse complement strand
GTGTTCAGGACGGATGAGTGGTTCGCGGTCGGTCTCGATCGCCTCGACGAGGTGGGCAAGCCCTGCGGTCCAGCGCCACGTCGGATTCGACTCGGGATGCACGGTCCACGCGTTACGCGCGTTCTCCCAAGCCTCATACCCATCGGGCGCCCAGTCATCGCCTTTCAGCTGGATTGTGCCGAGGGTGCCGTAGAGCTCGATCGCGGGCGAGTGGTACTTCTGGATCGTGAACCCCGTGGTGACGACGGCATAGGTCGCTGCCCCGAAGTCGATCAGCACATGCGCGTTGTCGTCGGCCTCTACCTGCATGGCCTTGCCCTCGACGATGCGCTCGGGGATCGCGGTCCCGACCATGCCCGTCACCCGTTTTGCCGATCCGAGCAATGCACAGAGCGAGACGACGTTGTAGACGCCGAGGTCGAACAGCGAGCCACCACCAGCGCGGTAGAACCACTGGCCCCAGTTGGGTCCAGCCCAGCCGTAGCGTGCGCGGGCCAGCGTGGTCTGGCCGATGCGACCCGAGCGCAGATCCGCATGGATCGCACGGAACGTCGGCGACAAGATCACGTGTGGCGCGGGAATCAGGTGGCCGGGTGCTGTCTTGGCGAGTTCGACGAGGCGAGCGGCGGTCTCGAGATCGGTCGCCATCGGCTTCTCGACGAGCACGTGTTTGCCCGCCAGCAGAGCGGCCTCGGCCAGCGGGCCGTGCGCCGGCATCGAGGCGAGGATCAGTACGAGCTCGACATCAGGATGGGCGATTACGGCCTCGGCCTCCGCGAGTTCGACAGCAGCGGGGTACTGCTCGAGTGCGAACGCGCGCTTAGCGGGGTCGTGATCGCAGATGGCCGCCACACGGACGTCGCCATTGCGAATCAATGGAGCAAGCTCGGTACGGTAGGGCCCCTCCCAGACGTTGCCAAGACCGATGATCCCAACGCCGATCATGGTGTCTCCGTTCCGCTCGCTCGTGCCGTCGCGTAATACGCGCCGATCCACGTGGGGTTATCGATGTCGTGCCCGCCGAGGTTGGCGAGCACACCGCTGGCAGCGCTGGTCGCGGGCAGAAGGGTGGCGAAGGCAAACCGTCGATCAACGCCAGTGCCACCGGGCACGACGACGACGTTCGCCCCGGTGGCGCGGCAGACATCGACTGCTTCGGCGAACCCGGGGTCGCCCGTGGTCTCCAGTGCCAAGACGAGGTGCTGGGGGTTCAGCCCGTACATGACGCTCGTTGCGCCTTCGCGAGTCTCGGCGCCTTCGGCAGGGATGCGCGAGATCTCCTTGAGTAGCAGCGCGGTCTCGAGCGCGGAGGACCAGGCAGGGCCACCGCCAAAGGACGCGGCAGCAACCGGCAGTGACGCGGCGCCGAAGGCACTCTCGGCCCAGTCGGCACTCGTCGCGATTGCGGCGGCTAGCGCAGCCGGTCCAGCATCGGCAATACGAGCGAGTGCGCTATCGCCGGTGACGCCGCCCCAGATACGCAGTCCGATCGCCAAGGCGCCGGCCAGCGCCTGCGTGTGCGTGATGGCGCGCTGGTTCAGCACCGTCTGCAAAGCGACGGCGTCGGCGAGACGCCCCAGGGTGGAGTCCGCATGTGCGGTGATCGCGACTACCGGCTTCGGGGCACCCTGCTCGATGGCCCGCACGACGTCCTTGAACTCGCCGGACGATGAGATGGCCAGCAGTCGGTCGCCTTCGCGCCAGGCAAAGCGGGGGTCGGCAACGACGCCGGCGGGCAGTGCCACGAGCTCGGGTCCCGTCGAGGATTCCAGCGCGGCCAGTGCGATGGCGAAGGCGACGTAGTACGCGGCGCCATTGCCCGTCGCGATGACGCGGCGCACCGACGGATCCCGCAGGACCGCGATGGCGTCCTTGACGCCTGTGTTCGCATCGAGGGTGCGCTGGAGCGCCTCCGGCATCTCCAACACATCCAGCCACAGTCCCGACGTGCGCATCAACGGCAGGCTACCACCGAGAGCTTTGGGGTGTTGCTCGCATTGACGCGGTCACGAGCCCTATACTCCTCGCCACCCGAAGATTTCACCAGGGAGGAGAAATCGATGAGGAAGTTCATGCTTGCGCTGCTCGTGGCAATGCTTGCCGCGTTCATCGCCGCGTGCGGTGGTACGCCAGGTTCGGACGGAGGTGGCGGAGCAGAAACCGCTGCGACGGTCGAGACCAGCGCTGCCGACGCTGATAATCCGTTTGCCAAGTACGGCGACATCACGCTGCGCGTGGCATCGGCCGACAATCAGGATCCCGGTCCGAAGCCCGTGATTGAAGAGCTGGCACGCCAGTTCGAGGAGGCGCATCCCAACGTGACCGTTGAGATCGACTTCAAGGGTTTCTCCGACTACATCAAGGTGATTCCGCTGCAGATGGCCAGCGACGACGCGCCGGACGTGGCTGAGGGCAACCAGGGTTGGCAGATCGACGGTGCGCTCGTGAAGTCGGGCCTGATCCTGCCGCTCACCGACCAGCTCGAGACGCTGGGGTGGAAGGACTGGTACACGCCGGACACGTTCCAGCAGTTCCAGTGGGCCGATGACGGCTCCAAGTTCGGCGAGGGCACGGTCTACGGCGTTGGTCAGTTCGGCCAGTCGACGGGCGTGTTCTACAACAAGGCCAAGCTTGCTGAGGCCGGGATCGATCCGGCCTCGCTGACGACCTGGGACGAGTTCCAGGCGGCAGTGCTGAAGCTCCGCGATTCCCTGCCCGCCGATGAGCCGGTCGTGACGATTGGCAACCTCGACGGCTACGCGATCGTGCACGCCTGGGGCATGTTCCAGGGTGCCAGCTCGACGGATCCCCAGTCAATTCGCGACTGGGTCTTCCAGAAGGATGGCGCGACGTTCGACAACGCCGAGAACATCGCGGCGATGAAGCAGCTGCAGGACTGGGTTAACGCCGGTGTGTTCGGCGAGGACTTCAACGCCGTCGGTGAGAACGATGCTGCGGCTGCGTTCGCCAAGGGCCAGGGCGCGTTCCTGATGGGTGGCAACTGGCAGGCCGGCGTGGTCAAGGAAGGGCTCGGCGAGGATGCGGGCTTCATGAACGGACCTCCGGGCGTCAGCGGCAAGCACATTGCGATCGGCTCGTCGTCGCTGCCGTGGCACATCTCGTCCAAGTCGAAGTACCCGGACGTGGGTGCGGCCTTCATCAACCACCTGATCAACGGCGAGGGCTCGGCCCAGCTGATGTACGACCAGGTGCAGATCCCGGCCGTGCAGTCGGCACCGCAGCCCGAGGGCGATGCGTACCTCGGTCAGGTTGCCACGGGCTGGCAGCAGCTGGTCAAGGATGGCGGTCTGACGCTGTTCCTCGACTGGTCGTCGCCGAGCATGTACGACACCATGGGCGCCGAGTTCCAGAAGCTCGCCGCCGGTAAGGCCACGCCGGAAGAGGTCGCCAAGACCATTCAGGCGGACTGGCAGAAGTTCCACGACACCCTCAAGTAGGGCGTGGCTGCTAACGGCACACGCGACGGTCGGCGCCGCCCCGGGATTCTGTCCCGGGGCGGTAGCCGCCGTCGAGCGCCGGGCGAGCCGCGGTACATAGCGTTTCTCTTTCTGCTGCCTGCGCTCGCGTTCTATCTGCTCTTTACGTTTCTACCGCTACTGCACACGGTATGGCTCTCGTTCTTCGAATGGGATGGCATCACGCTCGGGCACTGGATCGGTCTGGCGAACTATCGCGAGCTGCTGACCGACGAGGAGATCCGCAGCTCGTTCGTTCACTCGATCAAGCTGATCCTCTACTACTCGGGGATCGCAGTGCTGATCGCACTGCTGCTGATCCTCGTGCTCCAGCGCGCCAAGCCGCGCGGGCTAACCGTCTTTCGCACGATGATTTTCCTGCCGCAGACCGTGGCGGTCGTCGTGGTCGCACAGGCTTTCGTCTGGATCTACGCGCCCGATGGGCCGCTCAACCAGGTGCTCGAACCCTTGGGACTCGATCGGCAGTGGTTGGGCGACTTCGACACCGCGCTGCCGGCGCTTGGCTTTGTCGGCTCGTGGATCACGTTTGGTCTGGCATTCGTGCTCTTCCTTGCCGGTATGCAACGCATTCCCCAGTCGCTCTACGATGCCGCGCGCGTTGATGGTGCCAGCGTCTGGCAGGAGATGCGTGTCGTCACCCTGCCGCAGTTGCGAAATGAGCTCGCTGTGGTGCTCACGCTCACGACGATCACCGCGCTGCGCTCGTTCGACCTCATCTATAACACCACGAAGGGCGGGCCCGGAGGCGAGACGCGCGTGCCGAGCGTCCTGATCGTGCTGAATGCCTTCTCCTATGGTCGCGTTGGCATGGCCTGCGCCGTCGCCGTTGTCCTGACGCTGATCATCTTCGCCGTCGCGCTTCTGATCACACGCATTGGTGATCGTGGGGAGCACGCGTGATTACGCGACGTGATCAGTGGACGGCGTACGTCGTACTCGGGCTGTTCTCGATTCTCGCGCTGTATCCCGTGCTCGGGATCCTCGGGTTGGCCATGCACACAAAGGACGATCAGATCACCGGCTTCGCGCTGCCGACCTCCTTCTCGTTGGAGACGTTTGCGAAGGCCTGGACGGACGGCAATTTTGCGACGGGACTATGGTCGAGCTTTATCGTCGCCATCGCGGTCACCGTCGTCTCTGTCGTGCTCTCGATCGGCACCGGCTACGCCTTCGGCACGATGCGCTTTCCTGGTGACTCGCTGATCTTCGGGTTGATCCTGCTCGGCTTGATCTTCCCCTATGAGGCGACGGTGATTCCGCTCTACTACGACCTGCAGGCGTTGAACCTGACGAACACCTACTGGGCGCTGATCCTCCCGCAGATCGGACTCTCCGTACCCTTTGGCACCTTCTGGATGCGCGCGTTCTTCCGGTCAACGCCAAAGAGCCTCATTGAAGCGGCGCGGGTTGATGGGGCAGGGAGCTTCACCATTCTCGTGCGCGTGTTGCTGCCGCAGGCGAAGCCCGCCCTGCTCACGCTCAGTGCGCTGATCTTCATGTACACGTGGAACGAGTTTCTGCTCGCGTTGGTGATGATCCAAGACCCTGACAAGCAGACTGCGCCACTCGGACTCAGCTTCTTTGCCACGGCGACACGTGCCGGTGATCCCACGGCGGTGGCCGCGGCCGCGGTGATCGTGGCCCTGCCCGTCATCATCGTCTACGTGCTGCTGCAGCGACACTTCATTCGCGGCATCACCGCAGGCGCGGTTAAGGAGTAGGCATGGCTCGAATCAAGATGGCGTATCTCGGGGGTGGCTCGACGCGTGCCGTTGGCACGATGGCGTCGTTCATTCACCAGGGAGCGGACTTCAACGGTTCGGAGATCGTGCTGATCGATCTGCCGGGCTCGCGCCTCGACCTCGTCAAGACCCTGGCCGACAAGATGATCGCCGCGCGTGGTCTCGACATGACCGTCACCACGACGACCGACCGCCGCGCTGGCCTAACCGACGTCGATGCCGTGTTGTCGAGCTTCCGTCCCGGCGGGTTTCAGGCGCGCGTGCTCGACGAGAAGATCCCACTCAAGCACGGTGTGATCGGGCAGGAGACGCAGGGCCCGGGTGGCTTCTTCATGTGCCTGCGCGCCGTCAACGTGATGATGGGCGTGGCGGACGATCTCGCCGCGGTTGCCCCGAAGGCGAAGGTCTTCAACTACACGAACCCCGTCAACCTGGTCGCCCAGGCGTGGACGACGCACTGCGACATCCCGCTCGTGGCGCTCTGTGAGGGGCCGATTGTCTACCCGCGCGAGTTGATGCGCGACCTCGGCTACGTCTACGACGATGTCGACGCCAAGATGGTCGGTCTCAACCACGCCTCGTGGGCGTTCGAGCAGACGTATCAGGGCAAGGACGCCATGCCGATTCTGCGCGAGGAGTGGGAGCGGCGCAAAGACGATCCGAGCCAGGAACCTGATCTGCTGCGCCGCCTGCGCATCGCCACCACGTTCAACGCGATCCCATCGCACTACTTCCAGTACTACTACTGCGAGGACGAGGTCGTCGCGGAGCTCAAGGCCAAGCCGACGTCGCGTGCCGAGGACATCCTCTCGTGGGCGCCCGGCTACTGGGAGCACTACGAGGAGCAGGCGCAGACCGACGATCCGCAGCTTGATCCCGCTCGCTCGCGTGGCGGCATCCACGAGCTCGAGCTCGCGATTGACGTGATGGATGCGGTCTTCAACGACAAGGACGAGATCCACCCGGTCAACGTCCCGAATGCTGGCGGCGTGCTGCCCGGCTTTGCGGAGGATCTCGTTGTCGAGATCTACGGGCGCTGCAACGCCAACTGGATCGAGCCGCTGCCCGCGCCACCGTTGGCGCGCGATGTGCGCGGTCTTGTGCTGGCGCTCGGCGAGTACCAGGCCTCCGCTGGCCAGGTCGCCTGGGAGGGTGATTGGAAGGCGGGCATTCGGACGCTCGCCTCGAACCCGCTGGTGCGCACGATCGACCAGGCCGAAGTCATCTACACCGAACTCGCTGCGGCGCATCGCGAGCACCTGCCCGAGCGCCTGCTACCGCCGTCGGTGCGATGAGCGCCCGGTTCGTCCTCGGTTGCGACGGTGGCAACACCAAGACGATTGCGCTTGTGGCGCATGACGACGGGACCATCGTCGGCTGGGGGCGTGCAGGGTCGAGTGACGTGCACGACAATCCGGCGGCGCTCGACGAGCTGACACAGGCTGTCGCGGACGCCTGCGGGATGGCGGGGTGTGCTGAGGCCGACATCAGCCACGCCGCGTTCGGGTTGGCGGGGGCGGACTGGCCCGAGGACTTCGCGCTGCTTGACGAAACGATGCGCGGCGTCATTGGCGGGAGCGTGCAGATTCTCAACGACGCCGTCAATGCGATTCGCTGCGGTACGCCCGATGGCGTCGGCATTCTTGTGTCCTGCGGAACCGGGGGCACGGCAGCCGGGATGAGCGCGGACGGGACGATCTACCACCGTGGCTTCTGGCCAGAGCCGTCTGGCGCCCGCGAGATCGGCCGCCTCGGCCTGAGTGCAGTCCAGCGTGCATATCTCGGTATCGGCCTGCCGACGGCACTCACCGAGCGCGCACTGGCACGCTACGGCGCGGCCGACCCAGATGCCCTGCTGCACCTCCTGACCCGGCGTGACCGCGAGGGGGCGACCGACAGTCGGTGGTTCTGCCCCGATGTGCTGGACGTCGCCGCCGAGGGCGACCCGATCGCGATGGCGATCGTACGACGCGAGGGCAGGGTGCTCGGTGAGCAGGCGGCCGTCTGTGCGCGAGAGCTCGGCTTCGCCGGGGCGTTCCCGCTCGTGCTGGTCGGCGGCGTTTTCCGTCACCCAACTTCGCTGCTGCGCGATGCCGTGCAGGCAGAGGTACCGCTCGGTGTACCGGTCGAGGCGGCCGTCGAGCCCGCAGTCGGCGCGCTCCTGCGCGCCTTTGACGCTCTTGGTGTCAGCGTGGATGAGGCGGTACGGGCGTCGCTGCCCGCGGCCTCCGTCTTCGCGACGAGCTAGGCGAGGGTCGCGCCCGACGCCGGATCGAAGAGATGGATCCGGTCGGGATCGATGGCCAGCGCAAGCTCAGCGCCCTGCGTAACCCCGGAGTGGGCATCGAGGCGTGCCGTGAACTGCGCGCGATCGTCGCCGGCCAGCAGCGTGCCGTCATGGTCGGCGCCGGTCTCGGCTGCTGCGAGTGCAGCATCGGCGGTGATACGCGGGCTGTCGATCGGCATGATCGCGTGTGCCTCTGCGCCGAGATCTTCGAACACGGTGACGGTGCCGGTCAGTGTGGGGCGTGTATCACCCGCGGCGGCGATGGTCACGTCGGTCGGGCGGATGCCGAGGATCACCCGCTTGATGCCGTTGGGAATGCGCCCGCTGCGCACCGGCAGACGCAGACCGGCGCTGACGACATGGTCGCCGTCGACGGTGGCCTCGAGCAGGTTCATCTGCGGGCTGCCGATAAACGCAGCGACGAAGAGGTTGGCCGGGTGGTCGTAGAGCTGCTTCGGCGGCGCAACCTGTTGGATCAGACCGTCGCGCAGCACGACGACGCGCTCGCCCAGCGTCATTGCCTCGATTTGATCGTGCGTCACGTAGATCGTCGTGGTGCGCAGGCGCTCGTGCAGACGGGCAAGCTCGGCGCGCATAGAGACGCGCAGCTTGGCATCGAGGTTTGAGAGTGGCTCGTCCATCAGATAGACGGCAGGCTCGCGCACCATGGCGCGTCCCATGGCAACGCGCTGGCGCTGACCGCCGGAGAGCTGGCCGGGCTTGCGATCCAGCAGCTCGTCGAGGCCGAGGATCTTGGCGACCTCGTTGACTCGCTGTTCCCGCTCGGCCTTGGGTGTCTTGCGGAGCTTCAGGCCGAAGGCGAGGTTGTCGCGGACCTTCATCTGCGGGTAGAGCGCGTAGTTCTGGAACACCATGGCGATGTCGCGATCGCGCGGCGCGGCGTTGGTGACGTCCTTGTCGCCGATGCGCAGTGCACCCTCCGTGATGTGTTCGAGACCGGCGATCATGCGCAGCAGCGTTGACTTGCCGCAGCCGGAGGGCCCGACGAGGACGACGAACTCGCCGTCCTCAACGGTCAGGTCGACACCATCGACCGCGCGGACACCGCCGTCGTAGACCTTCGCCACTCCCTCAAGTGCGATACCTGCCATTGCGCAGGATTCTACCCGGTTCGAGAGGCGAGGACGCGGCGGCCGTTAGGGCGTGCCGGCATCAGCCGGCTTGGCGTCCTCGAAGCGGTCAATGCGCCGCAGTGAGGGGAACAGCACGAACCAGAGGCCGGCGATCGCGACGGAGGTGACGCCGCCCACGAGGATGGCCGGAACCGTGCCGATGAAGCGTGCGAGCGTGCCCGATTCAAAGGCCCCGAGCTCGTTCGAGGCGCCGATGAAGACGCGTTCGGCAGCGCCGACCCGTCCGCGCAGCGACGCCGGGGTCAGGAGCGGCCCGAGCGTGGACCGGATGAACACGCTGACCATGTCGCTGGCGGCGAGGAAGGACAGTGCCACCAGGCTCAGGATGAAGTTCTCGGAGAGACCGAAGATGATTGTGAACAGCCCGAACAGCGCCACACAGGCGAGCAGCACCGGTCCGACCTTGCGTTGGATCGGACGGACTGACAGCAGAATGCCGACAAGCACCGCGCCGACGCCGGGTGCCGCGCGCAGCACGCCGTAGCCGACCTCGCCGACGTGGAGGATGTCCTGGGCCACGACGGGCAGGAGCGCCGTGGCCCCGCCGAAGAGCACCGCGACAAGGTCGAGTGAGATCGCGGCGAGCAGCGCTGGTGTGGCGATGATGAAGCGCAGCCCCGCAGTCGCATCGCGGAGCGTCACAGGTGGCGCATCGACCACCTTGTGGTCCGTGCCGATGCGGCGGGTGACCGTCAGCACGAGAATGCCGGCGGTGGCCTCCAGCAGCATGGCGGCGGCGTACGGCGGCACGTCGCCAAGCGCCTGAAAGGCGCCGCCGAGCAGGGGACCGACGATCAGCGCACCCTGCCAGGTCGAGGACGACAGTGCCATCGTGCGGGGCAGCGCACGCGGGGTGACCGCGGCGGCGAGCATTGGGTTGAAGCCCGCGCCGGCGAACGCGCGGGAACCGCCGAGGCCGGCGGCGAGCAGGTAAAGCGGCCACGCCTCGAGGCCCCAGACGGCGGCGTCGAGGAGGAGCAGGCCGGTGAAGACGAGGGCGCCGAGGTTGCCGGCGGCTGTCACGTAGCGACGATCGACGCGGTCGGCGAGCTGTCCGGCGGGAATCGCGAGGATCAGCGCTGGCAGGAACTCGAACAGCCCGATCAGGCCGAGTACGAGTGGATCGCCGGTCCGCGCGTAGGCCTGCCAGCCGAGCGCCGCCGTGAGCACGCCGAACGACATCGTGGCGGCGAGCTCGGAGATCAGCAGT